>JAILNT010000256.1 GCA_024691265.1 Treponema sp.
CACAATATTGCAAAAGAGATATACTATAAGGGCTTTTTTTGTTACGTGAAAATTTGACTTTTTTTATTATATATACAACGGGATACGGGTTATCGAATGGAATTTACAGAATTTGGATTGCATGAAGACTTGCTTAAGGGAATTAATGAAGCAGGATATGTTACATGCACACCTGTTCAGGAACAGGTATTGAAAGCCTCTCAGGAAGGCGTTGATTTATACGTACAGTCTCAAACAGGAACAGGTAAAACTGCTGCGTATTTGATTTCTATATTACAGTCTCTGCTTGCTGGACTTGAAATGTCTGGCAAGAAGGCTTTGATTATGGTTCCAACAAGGGAACTTGCTGTTCAGGTTGAAGAGGAAGCTAAAAAGCTTTCTCGTAATACTAAGCTTGTATGTGCAAGCTTTTATGGTGGAGTTGGATATGACAAGCAGGTAGCAACCCTTAAAAAAGGTGTTGATATCATGGTTGGAACTCCAGGTAGAGTTATTGATCTTCAGGAAGGCGGTCAGATGGATTTAACACAAGTTGCATATCTTGTTGTTGATGAAGCTGACCGTATGTTTGATATGGGCTTTTATCCTGACTTACGAACATTGATAAAAGTTCTTCCTGCTGCAGAAAAAAGACAGACAATGCTTTTTAGTGCAACTCTTAATTCTTATGTAAAGAATCTTGCATGGGAATACACAAGAGATGCAAGAGAAATAACTATAGCAGCTGATAATATCACAGTTGATGATATTGACCAGGAACTCATTCATGTTTCAAGTGATGAAAAGAATCGTTTGCTTGTGGGTATTTTGAATGCTGAAAAGCCTTCAAGTGTAATGATTTTCTGTAACACAAAACGCATGTGTGAAGTTCTTTCAAAGCGTCTTGATATTAATGGAGTAAAAAGCGGTTTTATTATTGGTGACTTACCACAGAGAAAGCGTCTTGATGTCCTTAATGCATTTAAGGAAGGTAAGATTTCTTGCTTGGTTGCAACAGATGTTGCTGCTCGTGGTATTGATGTAAATGATTTGGCAATGGTCATAAATTATGATTTACCAAATGAAGCTGAAAATTACGTACATAGAATTGGAAGAACTGCAAGAGCTGGAAAAACTGGAAAAGCTTATACCTTGTGTTCAGAGCAAGATGTTTATAATCTTCCTGCAATAGAAAGATATATTGATAAACAGATACCTTCTCGTGTAGCTGATGAATCAATGCTTGGAGAAGATAAGAGCAAGGATATTTACATAAAAATACAGGAATGGCATGAAGATTACGATGACAAGAGTTCTTTTGGTCGTAAACGTGCTTCTGAACGTGGATATTCTAAAGGTCGTCGTGGAAACGGCAGACGTAATCGTGACTTAGATTTGAATAAAGCTCGTTCAACAGCAGCTTCTGTAGCAGATGCAGCTGGTGCTTTTGCAACTTCAGATGAAAATTCTTTCAAAACAGATAAAAAAGAAAGAAGAGGAAAAGGTCGCTATTCTTCTAGAAATAGAGCAAGAGCTAATGAATATAGACGTGATAGACGCGGTGGACAGATAGAGTTTGTAAATCGTTCTCCTGAAGATGAAGAGAAAATGGCAAATATGTCATTTGAAGAACGCATGAAACTTTATAAGGAAATGTATGCCGGAAATCTTACAGAGCCTACAGCTCAGCCACTTACTCAGGATAAGCAGGCTGGTAAGAAGTCTGATAAAAAGCGTTCATCTAAGCGTTCTGATGATAGAAAATCTTATAAGAAAGCAGACAGACGTTCTGATAAAAAGAATAATTCTGGAAAAACTTTAACACCTTCTTCAACATCTTCAGTTAAGCAGGAAAAAAATGCACAGACTGTTGCTCCATCAAAGAAGGGACTTAAAAGTCGCAGTTTGATTAGCCGTATAAAGGCATTCTTTGGAAGAAAATAAATATAGGAGTTTTTTGTGATTACTGTTAGTGACGTAAGTCTCAAATTTGGCGAAAAGCCACTGTTTAAGGACGTAAACCTTAAATTCACCCCAGGTAACTGTTATGGTATTATTGGAGCTAACGGAGCTGGAAAGTCAACCTTCTTAAAGGTTTTAAGCGGTGAACAGGAACATGATTCCGGAGATATCAGCTTGACTCCTGGCGAGCGTATGGCAACATTGGTTCAGAATCACTTTGCTTTCGATGAATATTCCGTTATGGAAACTGTAAAAATGGGTTTCCCAAAGCTTTATAAACTCGAAAAAGAAAAAGACGCTATATACGAAAAACCAGATTTCAGTGAAGAAGATGGTATAAAGGCTTCTGAAATGGAAGCTGAATATGGTGAACTTGGTGGATATGAAGCTGAAAACGATATAGAACA
>JAILNT010000264.1 GCA_024691265.1 Treponema sp.
TAAAATACTTATAATAAGTCGGCAAGGATACTTATTCTCGATAAAAAAAGCCAGATTCCACTTCAAAAAAAAAGTAAAAATCTGGCTTCATTATATTTGTTAAAAGGCAGTAAAAGCAATACTTAAGCTTTTATTTCCATAATAAGTTCATCTATAGGTTTTCCACCTGGAACCATAGGAAGAACCATATCATTTTCACCAATAGCACAATCTATAATAGCAGGTTTTCCACTAGCTACAGCTTCATCAAATGCCTTTTTAAACTCTGCTTCATTCAAAGCTCTTGCCCCGTAAATTCCATAAGCTTCTGCAAGCTTAACAAAATCAGGACCAAAATCAAGAGTTGTTTGACTGAAACGTTTTTCATAGAAAAGATTCTGCCACTGGCGAACCATACCTAAAACACCGTTATCTACAACGATAATGATGATAGGAAGATTATAATGGCTTATAGTTGCAAGTTCATTACAGTTCATACGGAAAGAACCGTCTCCGGCAAAATGTACAACTCTTTTTCCAGGATTACCTATAGCAGCTCCTATAGCAGCTCCTGTACCATATCCCATTGTACCAAGTCCACCAGATGTAAGTAATGTTCTAGGTTTTGTAAATGGATAATATTGTGCTACCCAAATCTGATGTTGTCCAACTTCAGTTGTAATAATAGTGTCATCACCAAGCTTTTCATGAACATATTCGCAAACAAATTTTGGGTGTAAGTCTTCTTTCAAGTTATACATAGGTGGCTGAACTTTTTTCCATTCATTAACCTGTTCATTCCAATCACTAGCCTTTCTTTCATTTACAAGAGGTAAAAGTTTTGTTAATACAGCTTTTACATCACCTACAACGTGTCCGCAGGTTTTTATATTTTTGTTAATTTCAGCCGGGTCAATATCTATCTGAAAGACCTTACTGTTTGCAGCAAAGCGTTTAGCATCAGAAATAACTCTATCTGAAAATCTTGTACCAATTGCAAGAACTAAATCACTCTTATTAATTGCAGTATTAGAAGCTTTTGTTCCATGCATTCCAATCATACCTGTACATAGTGCATGAGTTGAAGGAAAAGCCGTTTTTGCCATAAGGCTTACAGCTACAGGAATATTAGCTTTTTCAGCAAGTGCAAGAAGTTCTTTTTCTGCACCACTTATTACAACTCCACCACCACAATAAATAACAGGTCGCTTTGAACTATTTATAAGTTCACTAGCTTTTTCAATATCTTTTTCCGAAGGTTCTGTTGCTTTTACAATACGACGAATTCTATCTGTATCAATAACAGTCTCTTTTTTTGTATATCCGTCACTATTTAATGGAATATATTCAGTTTTTGCAGCAGTTACGTCTTTTGGTATATCGATTAAAACAGGACCAGGACGACCGCTTTTTGCTATTACAAATGCTTCTCTGATTACATCTGCAAGACGTTTTACATCTTTTACAATGAAATTATGTTTTGTAATTGGCATTGTAATGCCTGTGATATCAACTTCCTGGAAAGAATCTCTTCCAAGCAAAGATGTTCCAACATTACAAGTAATAGCTACCATTGGAACTGAATCCATATATGCTGTAGCGATTCCTGTCACAAGATTGGTTGCACCAGGACCACTTGTTGCCATCACTACCCCAACCTTACCGGTTGAACGTGCATAACCGTCTGCTGCATGGCTTGCTCCCTGCTCATGAGCTGTAAGAACATGACGTATTCTTGATGAATTTTTGTAAAGTTCATCATATATATTAAGTATTGCTCCACCAGGATAACCAAATACTGTATCAACGCCTTGTTCAACAAGACATTCTATAACTAATTGTGCACCAGTAATTTTCATATTTTTATCAAATCCTTATATATTTATTCTAATTTAAGAAAAGTACGAAAAAATTATAAAGGCTGGTCTAAAAGAATAGAATGCCAGCCTTCAAATATCCCTTTTTAATTACTGAAGAATTGCTCCCTGGTCTGCAGAAGAAACAAGCTTTGCATAACGGGCAAGATATCCAACCTTTACATTAGGTTCACGAGGAGTCCATGCAGCTTTTCTTTTAGCAAGTTCTTCATCACTTACTTCAAGTTTTATAGAATAAGCATTGATATCAAGAGTTATCATATCTCCTTCATGAACTAAGGCTATTGGGCCACCAACAGCGGCTTCAGGTGAACAATGTCCTAAAGAGGCACCTCTAGTTGCACCAGAGAAACGGCCGTCTGTAATAAGGGCAACATCTTTATCCATTCCCTGTCCTGCTAAAGCAGCTGTAACTGCAAGCATTTCCCTCATGCCAGGTCCACCCTTAGGGCCTTCATAACGGATTACAACAACATCACCCTTTTTGATTTCCTGATTCTGAACAGCTTTCATTGCATCTTCTTCACAATCGAATACACGTGCAGGACCTGTATGCTTCATAAGCTCTTTAGCACATGCAGAACGCTTTACAACAGTTCCATTTGGTGCAAGATTTCCAAACAAGATTGCAATTCCACCGTTGTCACTATAAGGATTTTCTATAGGACGAAGAATTTCAGGATTGCGATTTACTACATTCTTGATATTCTCTGCGATTGTTTTTCCTGTTGCAGTAATTAAATTTGTATTTATAAGGTTTTTCTTATTAAGTTCTGCAAGAACAGCCTGTACGCCACCGGCATCATTTAATTCACACATAAATGTATGTCCGGCTGGAGCTAAATGACAGAGGTTTGGAGTATGGTCAGAGATTTCATTAATCATATGAAGGTCTATTTTTACTCCGGCTTCATGAGCAATAGCTGGTACATGCAGAATAGTGTTACTTGAGCAGCCAAGAGCCATATCAGCGGTCAATGCATTACGGAAGTTTTCCGCTGTCATCATCTGACGGGCTGTGATTCCCTTTTCATAAAGATTCATAACAGCCATACCAGCATGCTTTGCCAATGCAATACGGGCCCCCTGTACAGCTGGAATAGTTCCATTTCCAGGAAGTCCAAGTCCTAATACTTCTGTTAAACAGTTCATGGAATTTGCAGTGAACATACCTGAACAAGCTCCACAACCAGGGCATGCAGACATTTCAAGGTCTTTAAGTTGTTCTTCTGTAACTTTTCCAGATGCAACACCACCTACAGCTTCAAACATATCTGTAAGAGAAAGATTTTTTCCACTGTAAGGATTAGATTTGTCATTTCCAGGAAGATGACCTGGCATCATAGGTCCACCAGAACAGAATACTGTTGGTAAATCAAGACGAGCAGCAGCCATAAGCATACCTGGCACAATTTTATCACAGTTAGGAATCATAACAAGAGCATCAAACTGATGAGCCTTTGCCATACATTCCACAGAATCAGCTATAAGTTCACGAGTCACAAGGGAATATTTCATTCCTTCATGTCCCATTGCAATACCGTCACAAACACCAATAGCCGGAAATTCAATAGGAGTTCCACCTGCCATACGAATACCAGCCTTTACAGCATCTGCTATCCTATCCAGTTCAAAATGTCCAGGGATAATTTCATTTTTTGCACAGCAGACACCTACAAGAGGGCGTTCGAGTTCTTCATCAGTGTACCCCATAGCACGAAACAAGCTTCTGTGTGGAGCACGTGCAATTCCTTTCTTAGCATTATCGCTTTTCATAATACAGCCCCTTGAAATAATTGGATTTTAAGTGATTAAAATAATGAAACAATAATAACTTCACTTTTACTGTTAGTCAAGATTTTTACACATATTTCATTTACTTTAGTCATAATTTAAAAACTATTTTATAATATCCCTTAATGTTTCTATAAGGTTTTGAACATCAATAGGTTTAGATATATGTGCATTCATACCGCTAGCAAAAGCATGCTGCTTATCTTCTTCAAATGCATTTGCAGTCATTGCAATTATAGGAATACAGGAAACAGCTTTATTAGGTAATGCTCTTATAAGTCGTGTTGCTTTATAGCCGTCCATTTTAGGCATTTGCACGTCCATTAAAATCAAATCGTAATCAGATACAGAAGCTTCCTGCATTTTTGCAACAGCCTCAGTTCCATCTGCAACGACATCAACTACAAAACCGGCTTCTGTAAGAATTGCAAATGCTATTTCCTGATTAAGTTCATTATCTTCTACTAATAATATTTTCTTTCCAGCAAAATTAAGTTCCTTTTCTTCTTTTCTTTCAAACATATTTTCCTCTTCATCTATTTCAAGTAAAACTTTTCTAAGTTCAGATATAAAAAGAGGCTTTTCACAATAATCAGAAACTCCGGCTTCTTTTTCTTTTTCACTGATAGAATTTTTATCATACACTGTATAGATTATTAAAGGTTCTTTTC
>JAILNT010000328.1 GCA_024691265.1 Treponema sp.
TTTTTTCTTTATAAGTACAATGCGTCAGGCAGGTTGTTCAATCAAAGAAATAAGTGATATTACACACAACCTGACCAAAGAGGGTATTGTTAAGATGGTTAATTCCAAGATTCTTAACATGCAAAAAGAACTTTATCTAATCAATAAAAAAATAAGCGCTCTTCATCTTGGTATGTGGATTTTGGGCAAATATGAAAACCACAAGCCAGGAGTTCCTTTTATAAGCGACATTCCACCAATCAGCGTAACCGCAACCCCAGTTCGCGATAAGAGAGGTGCCTATCATACTGCAAATATAGCTTCCGATATATCTATTCATTTAAAGAGAACTTTTGCAGATGATTCGCTATCCTCATTCCCTTCGGGTGTGACCATTTCATATGAAGATCTTCTCAATAAAAATTATGTTTATAACAATATAGTAAGTTTGTCTTTTCTTCCTGCGGATAATATAGAAACATTCTCTCTTCCCGGTAACAGAGCCGTATTATGTTATCAGGATCATCATGCACCTGATATTGAAAAGACCTATAAAAAAATTGTTTCATATATAAAAAAGAACAGGCTGACAGCCTGCTCTGATTTATACTCTGTAAGTCTAATAAACCTTTATGGAACATCAAAGGAACATACTTACTTCAAATATTTACTTATTTGTGTAGAATAATCAGGGAATAGTTGTAACAACTATCTCTGCTTGCCCGGATATAGTATATTTACCCGTTCCGGCACTTATAAATACAGATTCACCTTTTCGAGCGGTTATTTCTTCACTCTCAGAACTGATCATGCAATTTCCATCAACAACAAGGACGCTCACAAAAGATTTCTCATCAGCAACTGCATTTAAAGGGGCATCTACCTTTATAGAGAACTGATCCACGCAGAAATACTTGCACTTGGCAAGATGTTCCCCATCACATGTATATGGAGCCGGTTTCTCCAACTTCGTAACATCAATGGACTGCTTTATATGAAGCTGTCTTGGTCTGCCATCTGCGCCCAGTCTTCCGTAATCATAAATTCTGTATGTTACATTAGAGCTCTGCTGTATTTCAGCCAGTATAATACCGGCTCCTATTGCATGAAGCGTACCCGGAGCAATAAAAATGACATCTCCTTTCTTTACATACACCTTGTGAAGAACTTCTTCTAAAGTATTCTCCTTTATTCTTTTCTCAAATTCTTCCTTAGTAATTTCTTTTTCGAAACCCTGATACAAAAAAGCCCCTTCTTCTGCTCCAAGTATGTACCACATTTCAGTTTTACCATACTGATTTTCATGCTCCCTTGCATATTCATCATCAGGATGAACCTGTATAGAAAGAGGTTTTTTAGCATCAATTAGTTTTATCAAAATAGGAAATTCCTCGAATTTAGAACAATTTGTTCCGAGAATTTTATCTTTTTCCGAAGCTATCAATTCGGATAGAGTCCTGTTTTTATGAATACCACTTGTTATTATAGACTCCCCATCTTTGTGGCAGGACAGCACCCATGCCTCTGCGCATACATCACCTTCATATTTTATACCAAACTCCTCTACCAGTCGGTGACCACCCCAAAGGTAATCTTTACATGCAGGCTTTAACTTAAATATATTCATGCCATTTTTCTCCTTTATGCCTCCAATTATATCTCAATTATAATTTAATTCTATATTTTTTAAGCAAAATATAAACGCTTTATTTAAAGGCGTTTTTAGAAGCTTTTTTGCCCTTTTGATATATTTTTACCTTTTAAATTTAAAAAGCGAAATTTGAGCTATATTTTATAATTTGTATCCATTATGTATATATGGTATACTTTTCATTCGTATGTAAAATGAAGGGATTAATAATATGAATAATGAGAACAAAATGGGCGTTATGCCTGTAAAAAAACTTATAATATCTATGTCCTTGCCTATGATGATTTCAATGCTAGTTCAAGCATTATATAACATCGTAGACAGTATTTTTGTTTCTCAAATAGTTGGAGAATCTGCAACTGCAGGGCAAGATGCACTCACTGCAGTTACTCTAGCATTTCCTCTTCAGAATCTAATGATTGCATTAGGTTCTGGTACAGGTGTTGGTATTAACGCATTATTATCTAGATCTCTTGGTGCAAAAAAATTTGACAAGTCAGATTCTGCTGCAAACACAGGAATTTTACTTACAATTTTCAACTATATTATATTTTTACTTATTGGAATCTTCTTTGTAGATTCATTTATTAATTCTCAAACCGATTCCACTGTTATTTCCAATTACGGAGTCACTTATCTTACAATTGTTTGCTGTTGTTCTGTTGCTCTTTTCTTCCAGATGACTTTTGAAAGACTTCTACAGTCTACTGGAAAAACCTTTTACAGTATGCTTTCACAGGGTACAGGCGCAATAATTAATATCATTTTTGATCCTTTATTAATATTTGGTATTGGCCCTTTCCCTGAACTTGGCATTGCCGGAGCAGCCTATGCAACAATTTTCGGTCAACTTATTGGTACTTGTATTGGGCTTTTCTGCAATCTACATTTTAATAAAGAAATCCATTTTTCTTTTAGCAAAATCTTTAAATTTGATTGGTCTACTATTAAAGAAATCTATTTTGTTGGTGTCCCTTCAATTTTGATGATGTCTATTGGCTCCATCATGACTTACTTGATGAATTTAATATTAGGCACTTTTTCCTCTACTGCTACTGCTGTATTCGGAGTATATTTCAAATTACAGAGTTTCTTCTTTATGCCTGTTTTTGGTCTAAACAATGGTTTAATTCCTGTTCTATCATATAATTATGGTGCTCGCTATAAAGACAGGATAAATGAGGCACTTCATTTTGCATTAAGACTTGCTGTTTCAATTATGATTATCGGCACAATAGTTTTTTGTACCGTTCCACAGTTTCTTTTGAAATTATTTAATGCCTCTGACGATATGATTTCCATAGGAATACCTGCTCTTAGGATTATTTCCCTTTCATTCCCTATAGCTGGTATATGTATTGCTATGGGTTCTATTTTCCAAGCCTTTTCAAAGAGTTTTTATTCTCTTATTGTTTCCGTAGGAAGACAGCTTGTTGTTCTAATTCCTGTAGCATGGCTTTTCTCACTTACCGGCGTATTGGATCTTGTTTGGATTGCATTCCCAGTGGCTGAAATTGCTTCATTAATATTATCTTCAATATTCTTCCGTAAAATTCATAAGAATATTGTTTCAACGCTATGATTTATGCGTAATTTTGCAATTGTGCACTAAAAAATATTATAATTTTTGGCATTTTTTCGCTATTACCTACTTGTGAAGTGCATAAATTGGGTGTAAAATCTTTTTTAG
>JAILNT010000274.1 GCA_024691265.1 Treponema sp.
TATGTTACAAATCAAAATGATTTTTATAACATGGTTATTTGTGGTAAAACAGAGTTAGATGCTCCATCATTATTGGCAGAAATTCATAGAGTTGAAGCTTCTTTAGGTCGTAATCGTGATAAGGAAATTAGATTCGGTCCAAGAAGTATTGATATTGATATTGAATTATTTGGAAATCAAGTTATTAACTATCCTGACTTAGAAGTTCCTCATATTAGAATGTATGAAAGGGCTTTTGTTTTAGTGCCTTTTATAGAATTATATGATTCTATGGAAGAAACTTCTAAAGCAGTTTTTGAATCTGCATATAAAAAAGCTCGTGAATCTATAAAATCCATTGATTGTCAGGATATAAAGAGAATATGAGTAAAGAGCTTTCTCATGTGTATAAAGCTGGTCAGTTTGAAGGTCCTATAGATTTATTATGGCAGCTTATACATGATAATAAAATTAATATCTATGATATACCTATCGTAGATATTACTAATCAATATCTTGATTATCTTGATAGCATTTCTAGTACTGATTTGGAAGATTTATCTGAATTTTACAGATGGGCAGCAAAACTTATCTATATGAAAAGCAGAATGCTTCTTCCTGTTGAAAGCAGTTATGATGACGATGATTTAGATGACCCTAGAGATGAACTTGTTGAAAAATTAATAGAATATCAAAAATACAAGAAACTCGCATTCTTAATGGAAGAAAGGGAAGATGAAGAAGAATGGAGTTTTGAGAGAAAGAAAATTGAAAGGCAAGTTCCTCTGGATACTAAAAAAGATTCCTGGGAAAAAGTCGATACTTCTAAGCTATTGCAAAATATGCAGAAAATGTTTAAATCTCTTGTAGCATCATATTCTGATTCAAAAATATTGAATATGTATGAGGAAGTTTCTGTAAATGAAAAAGTCACTTTGATTGCAGAACTTTTAAATAAGCAAGGTGAGTGCATGTTTTCTCAATTGATAACAAGGAAGGGAAATCTTTTAGATATTGTTTGTGCTTTTCTTGCTATATTGGAATCTGTAAAATTCAAGATGATAGTAATCTATCAAAGTAAACTTTTTTGTGATATAAAGATACGTCCTGCTATTGTAAATGGGTAAAATTAATTTTATAGACAGAGGTTTTTTGTTATGGAAGAAGAATGCCTTCCTGATAAGGAAATGGCACTGCTTGAAACTATATTTTTTCTTGAAAGCGAACCTAGAGATGTTCAAGCTTTATCCCGCATTTCTAAACTAGATGTTGCTGTTGTAGAAGATGTTATTGAAAGGTTAAAACAGAAATATCGTTCTGCGGATAGTGGTGTACAATTAGAACAAATTGCAGGCGGTTGGATTCTTGCTCCTAAAAAAGAGGTTTGGGAACTTGTTCATCAGCGGTATGGAAAGAAAAATGAAGGAAAATTAAGTAAGGCAGCTCTTGAAACTCTATCAATAATTGCTTATTCTCAACCTGTCACTAAGGCTGAAATTGAATCTATAAGAGGCGTTAGTGCTGATAACATGATACATTTACTTTCAGAGCGAAGTTTAATAAAGGAAGTTGGAAAAAAAGATATTCCTGGAAAACCATCTCAGTACGGGACTACAGTAGAATTTCTTAAATATTTCCATTTGAATAGTATTGCAGAACTTCCTCAGCTTGATGCTTCTGAAGAAGAGAGGTTCACACTTGCAAGATAAACAGAATGAAAATCAGGATAAAATTCGTTTACAGCTTTTTTTAGCTAGATGTGGTGTTGCTAGTAGAAGAGCAAGTGAGAAAATTATTACAGATGGCAGGGTGTCTGTTAATGGTGCTATTGTAAAAGAACTTGGTACAAAGGTTTCTTTAGAAGATGTTGTTTGTGTTGATGATAAGCAAATTCATCTTGAAGAAACAAAAAGATATGTTCTTTTAAATAAGCCTAAGGGCTATATTTGTTCTCTTTCTGATGACAGGGGACGTCTTATGGCTGTTGATTTGCTTCGTAATAAATATCCTGAACGTCTTTATAATGTAGGTCGTCTTGATATGTTTAGTGAGGGGTTAATTATCTTTACTAATGATGGCGATTTTGCAGCTAAATTATCACACCCTAGTGCAGAACTTGAAAAAGAATATGTTGTTGATACAAGCCTTCCTATTCCAAGAAACCTTGCAGAGAGATTTAAAAAAGGAATAAGAATTGATGATGTGTTTTACAGGTGTAAAGATGCCCAGGAAATAAACAGTCATAGAATAAGAATTGTTCTTATTGAAGGAAAAAATAGAGAGATTAGACGGGTCTTTGAGAGTGTAGAAGTTGGTATAAAGCGTCTTACAAGAGTTAGAATTGGTTCTCTACATATAGAAGGACTTGAAAGTGCACAGTCAAGAGAGCTTACAAAAGAAGAAGTTACAGGTTTGCTTGATTTGTGTAAGTGTAATTCTTCAAATGATAAAAACTTTTAAAAGCTTGTATTTTA
>JAILNT010000283.1 GCA_024691265.1 Treponema sp.
TATTACTGCAAAAACCTGGTCATGCTTTTTACAAAGCTTTTCCAATACAGGTAGTCCTGTTTCAGGCTTTCCAAATTCTGCAAAATCGCCGGCAAATAAAACTGCATCAGCATTTTTAAATTCTTCAGAAAGCTTTTCCATATTCTCTAAATTGCCATGAATATCTGAAACTACTAAAAAACGCATTATAAATTCTCCATTATCTTCTTAAGGGCATTCATCTGCTCATGAGTACCAATTGTTATTCTAAGATAGTCTTCTATACCAGGGGTTGAAAAATGTCTTACAAGAATTCCTTGACTCTTTATAAATTTATACATTTCATCTCCTGATTTTCCATTTTTTTTCGCAAAAACAAAATTTGTTTTAGAGGGAATTACAGACCAACCTTTTTCACAAAGAAAAGCCTCAAAAGATTCTCTTTCTTCTGCGACTTTTTTTGCATTAACACAATAATAGCTTACATCTTTGCATGAAGCAACAGCGGCTTTTTGAGCAATTGCATCTACAGGGAAATGATTAAAAGAATTTTTTACAGTCATCATGGCTTTTATTAATTCTGGATTTGCTACAACATAACCAAGTCTCATTCCTGCAAAACTCATACTTTTACTAAAAGTTCTTACAACTACAAGATTTTTAAAATCTTTCAATAAAGGTATACAGCTCTGCCCACCAAAATCAACATAAGCTTCATCAACAACAAATACTTTGTCTTTTGGTGCTTTTTCAAGCATCTCCTTAACTTGTAAGCGAGAAAGAGCTAAGCCTGTAGGTGCATTAGGATTTGCAAAAATAATATTTGTATCATATTTATTTGCCTCTAAAAGCATTTTATCTATATCAAGTGTCCAATCATTCTTTAGATTTACTTCATCAAGAGCAATGTTATAAAAGCCTGCATAAACAGGATAAAAGCTATATGTATACTTTGGAAGAACAAGAGGTCTATCTGTATCAAAAAAAGTATAAAATACAAAAGAAAGGACTTCATCACTTCCATTTCCACAGAAAATCATATCAGGAGTAACATTAAATGGGATTAAATCTTGTGCAGAGCTTATGCAAGAATAATCACCGCAACCATTTTGATATGCATTGCATAAAACTCCACCAGTACAATTTATCATATGGGCAATAGATTCTCTTAATTCTACAGATTCAGGGTCTGGATAAAGTCCCAATTTCTGAAGGGAATTATTAACAACATCTAAAATAGCCTCTTTCACCTTTGGAGATGGTGAATAAGGATTCTCATTTGCATTAAGCTTTATATACTCTCTATCCTTTGGCTGCTCTCCTGGAACATAAGGATTTAAGTTTTCCAAGCGTTTTGAAAGCATAATTGCCCCCTATATTTCAACTTTAATAGAAATTAAGTAATTTTAGAGATTTCATATTTTATCGTCAATATAAATACAAGGTAATAAGATAAAGTAAAAAATAAATCTTGTTGAAATATATTAACTTTGGTAAAATATAAATTATGGCATCGACACTAAATATAGCTTCAATATTAAAACATCTAACAAATAAGCAGAAATCAGGTATTTTACCTTATAGAGAATTTTGTGATTACGTTTATCGTTATGCACAACATCACGTAAATGAAAATCCAGATTTAGTGGCCTACATGAGCAGCTCACCTATTCAACTACAACAAGAACTTGATGAACTTGCAGAAGAAAACCAGATTTTCTGGATTACACAATCAGAAGAAAAGAAATTAATTGTAGTCACTTCATATTACATAACAAGCTATGAAGCACTTTATCATGATATGGAAACAAATCCTGCAATTCCATTTCCTGTAATTACAGACTTACCAAAGAAAGTGCCAAAGGAAATAGTTACAAAGGTAAATGCACCAGATTTTGTAGCAGAATATTTAGAAAAGACATTACCTAGTGAAGAAGTACTTTTTGCAATAGAACTTCCAAGAAATATTGCACCAATTTTACTTCCTTCAACAGTTTCTCTTGTAAAGCTTCTTGATGCAGCCCTTGCAAAAATACAAAGACTTCTTTTAAAAGAAGAATCTCACGATTATTTTCTTAAAAAACTTAAAATTGCAAATCAGGGTAAAGAACTTTCAATAAGCAATTTTTTTGATAAATTCGTACAGAATCCAAAAGATGCTATAAATGCACTTAGAAATAATGGGGACACCTTCTATTTTTGGAGTCAACTCTGCTATTTTATAAAGCAGGACTATGAAAAAGTAAAAGATTATACTCTTGAAGATATTAGTATTTTACAAGCTGTTTATATTGCAGAATATGCTTCTTCTTATTACAAGAATAAAACACAGAAAGATTCTCAGAGAGAAACTGCATTCAAAATGCTTGATGCTTCATTGCAAAAACCTCCTTATTATTTCACCTATACAGAAATATCTAAGCTTCTTGACCCAAAAGGAGTCCCTTTACTTGGTCAATACAGTGAACAGGAATTAAACGACTATCTTCATGATATAACAAGCTCTTCTGATGAAAAATCTCTTCCAAGAGTTTTAGTATTTAGAACAGATGGCGACCAAAGATTCTTCATAATGAAAGACAAGGTAATTCCTCTAATCGTAAGATTGTGCAGTGATGCGAGAGTTACTGTAAGGGATACTATAACAAATGAATGGTTCAATTGCTTAAAGCAGTTCGGTTCATTACCAGAAATGAAAAATCAGTTCGATTTTGAAAAGCGGCTAGAACAGGAAGTAGATGTATCATCTCCAGTTCTTTTTGCACTTCTTAACGCTCCATTTCTTCCAAGTATTCATTATGAAATGATTGAAAATCAAGAGCCATCAAGTGAGATGGTAAACTTATTCATAAATGGAAAATTAATTCCATATAGCGAAATACTTATGATGAGCCGTCAGGAGGTTCTCGCTGATGCAAAAATCATGCTGCCATTCTGGTATTCAATTCCAGTAGTATCTTGGTTCATGTCTTTACTTTTCCGACCAGCAAAGAAGAAGACTCAAAAAAAGACTTCTGCTCAAAAGATAAAAGAAAAGGAAAATAAGAATGCAAATATTGCAAGAGAAGCTCAGGAAGAAGCACAAGAAGCCTCTCATGACCAGAAATCAAGTCCAAAGATTTCTAGAGCCAGAGAACTTAGAGCTTCTGCTCAATATGCAGAAACACAACTTGTACCAGCAAGTTCTACACTTGAAAGAGAGCTTGTTTCTTATATTCACGAGTGGAATCAAATTATTGATAAGACCGCAAGTGATAATCTTGTAGAAGACGTAAATTCTCTTATAAGAGATTACCTTCGTAAAGTTTTAAGAAACAAGCTCTCTTTCAAGTGTAGAACTTGCTGGTACAAGTTGTGTTTCTGCATATTGAGCAGAAGCT
>JAILNT010000285.1 GCA_024691265.1 Treponema sp.
AGTATTTTATGAAAAAAATCTTAGAACTTTGTCTACAAAAAAAAATCGACCTCTTCTGTAAAACTTTATTACAAACAAACAGAGGTTTCAATTACTATGTCAATTGGGATAATATTAAAGGCTATGAAAAGTATAGCATAGAAATACATGCAATTGATACATTGATAAAAATAGAAGATGATACAAAGTTTGAATCAGAATTTAAAAAACTTCTAAAAAAACTACCAACAACAACGTTGCTTTTCCCTTTTCTTTTCGGATTAGCCAAAGTAGATAGAGAAAAACTTAATAAAGGCAAATCAGAATTAACCATAATTCAAGATGAAATAGATGAGGCGGATTCATTGGATTATACGTTTAAGTCAGATGTGAATAAACTTCAAGATGAAGAAATTGAAAAGTATTACGGTTTTTTTGTTCGTATTGGTTTAAAAAACTTATATCAGAACATTATAGAAAAAAGTACTACAGATTACATTGTCGGAGTACTCGTTGGATTAGATTCCAATGGAAGGAAGAATAGAGGAGGTAATGCGTTTGAGTTAGCTTGCTTGCCTATTTTTGAGCAAGTATGTCAAAAGTATAAACTATGTTTATTATTTCAAAAGCAATTCAAAGTTCTTCGAGATGAAGGCTTTAATATATCCAAAGATATAGAAGAAAGGAAAGCGGATTTTATTGTTCTTTCTGGAGATAGAACTAAAGCAATAAACTTTGAAGTCAATTTCTACAATGGTGGAGGTTCCAAACCGGAAGAAATTATTGATTCGTATATTAACAGACAGAATGAATTGGAGGAATCAGGAATTGCTTTTTCTCTTGTTACTGACGGGAAAGGCTGTTGGCAGAATGCTAACAGGCAGTTAGAAAAGGGGTTTGAAAAGATAAAATACCTTCAGAATTTCAATATGTTCAAAAATGGAATGTTAGAAGAAATAATAAAAAGAGAATTTAAATAGTATTTTTATGGCTTGTTCAAAAAATCATTCAAACTTGGTAAGTATAATGTTGTCTCTCCCTATAGATCAGGGTGGCGTCGGTCGTCATAAGTGTGCAGCATGTGCATATGAGGCTGGATATCATGCTGGATATAATCTTGATGGAACATTAAGAATAAAAGATGTATTAATGAATCTCGAAGAAAGCCAGGCTGGTGCGCAGAGACATAAAAGTCCTCATGCTGCTTTCTCGTTGGGATATTATAATGGAGTACGTCAAAGAACAATTGATGATAATAACAATTAGAATAGTATGTGTGAGAGTAAAAAAAAATGGATTGAGAACAGACTTCCAAAATTGAAGCATTTACTTTCCGTTTTAGAAATAATGTTTTTTACAATGCTTCCTGTTATTACAGGTTTAATCTTAGCTGTATTGGACGATGACAATAACCCTGCGTCAGGTGATGTTGTAAAGCGAATATATAAAGGAGAATTTTTATTATATTCAATATCATTTCTAAGTAGCGCTTATATAACTTATGGACTTTATAGTAAAAGTAGGTCCGTAATTGTTGTATTTTTGCTACTTACATCTATTAGTTATTCGTTAAGTACTACAGTAGAACAACTCAACCATATAGCAATTATTATAATGTCGATTTTTGCTGTACTTGTCGGTGTGGTTTATATTTGGAAAAGTTATGGAATTCAAAGGGATAACTGTATTAATCCCCAGAAAATTTTGCACGATTCACAAGAAGAAATTGAAATAGCATTAAATAAACAATAAGTATGGTTTATAAAGACTATTCATTCCTGAAAGCGAAACAGCCTATAGGAACCATGTATGTGTGCGTTATAGATAAGTCATTCATACTAAAAATAGCAGAAAGTGATTTGCGTCGAAATGAAAGTGACTGCAGAGATGTGGAGGAGTATGTTGGTATTCAACGACCATTGGATAAAACACGCAAAAAAGAAATCGGAAAATATGTAAATCTGGCAGATGCCGCATTCCCAAATAGTATTATATTGTCTATACCAAGCAATAAAGTGGAATTTTCTCAAGATGGTAACAAAATTCGCATTGCTGATGAAGAAGCTATTGCTAGCATTCTTGATGGTCAACATAGACTTGCAGGATTAGAAAATTTGGAGAAAGATAAAGACTTTGATTGTATTGTAACTCTA
>JAILNT010000340.1 GCA_024691265.1 Treponema sp.
ATACGGCAAATGTCTGGTTATATAGTAATTTGTGTAAAAGATGATGGTAGAGGAATTGATTATGAAAAAGTAAGGGAAAAAGCAAGAAAATTGTATCCGAATCGTATTAAAGAAATTGATGCAATGGATAATAATTCCTTACAAGCTTTTATTTTTTTATCTGGGTTCAGCACAAAAGAAAATGTTTCGAATCTTTCTGGAAGAGGAGTTGGACTTGATATTGTAAGAGAGAAGATGGAAAAAATAAAAGGAAGGTTTCAGTTGCTTTCTGAAGAAGGTAAAGGGACTTCTTTTGAATTAGTTGTTCCTGTATCTCTTGCTACACAACAAGGTATTATAATTGAATCTGCAAAGAAACGTTTCATGTTTTCATCTCAGTATATAAATGAAATAATTAGCGTTTCTTCTGGTAGCTTTCAAGATGTCGGTAAACAAATCGTATATAATCATAATGGTAATCTTATTTCAGTTTATTACCTTTCTGCCCTGTTAGGTGAAAATATAAAGTCTGGTGGTAATTTTTTAATACTCATTGAATATATGAATAAATTTACAGGAATAATTGTTGATAATGTAAGTCAATATTTTTCTGTTGTTGTAAAACCTTTACCAGCTCTTTTTGATAAGCTTAATATTTTACAAGGTTTTATTTTTGATGAAAATTATACAATGGTTCCTGTGCTAAATGTTTTAGAGGTTATTGGTAGACTTAGAAAAGTTTCTGATTATGATATAAAAAAACGCGAAGTTATAGAGGATTCTTACGAAAAAAAGTATACAATACTTATTGTAGATGATTCGACAACAACAAGAGCTATTGAAAGATTTATATTAAGAGGAGCAGGCTATGATGTTGTTGAAGCGGTTGAAGGTGTTGATGCTCTTGAAAAGCTGAAAAAGATTAAAGTTGATTTGATTGTTGCTGACCTTAAAATGCCTAATATGGACGGAAAGGTTTTGTTTAACAATTTAAAGAGAATAGGAAAGTATGAAAATATTCCTGTTGTTATAGTTTCTTCTGTAGAAGATAAGAAAGTTCAAAGTGAAATATTAGCTGCGGGAGCTCGTGCATATATTGAAAAATCAAGTTTTGAAAGGGGAACTTTGTTACAAGTTGTAAAGGAGATTTTAGAGGGAAAATGAGTTCTTCTGTATTGAAAAAAGTTTTGATAGCGGATTCTTCTCATACGATGACAAATATCTTGGCAATGCAATTAAAAGATATTTATGATGTTTCCATTTCTTATGATGGTTGTGATGCACTTAGATGTTTACTTACTAATGAATATGATTGTGCCCTTTTATCTATTGATTTACCAGTTTTAGGTGGCTTTTCGCTAACAAGAATAATCAAAAAAACTGCTTCTATAAGACATGTTGCAGTTGTTTGTTTTTCAAGTGAAGATAATTTTTCTAAACGTCTTTTCTGGTCTAGTGGTGCAGGTGTTGATGAAATATATGTTATCACAGACGATGAAGGGGAAAGTCTTAGAAATTGTATAAAAAAAGCTTTATCAGTTGCTTCTGGTGAGCTTGAATCTAGTACTGAACGAACAATACAGAAAAAAGCAGAGATAGTTGATTTGTTACCTGTAATATCAACAGCTTATGAAAAGCAACTTTTTGAATACTATGTATTACAATTTGCTTATAGTTGTAATGTTCAGATACAAGATTTGCAGGGACTAAAAAGTCTACAAGAATTAAAACTTAAAATTCAGCAAATAAGTTTACATATTGTTCAGCAAATGGCTGAATGTTTATTTGGAATATGTAATTATTCTTCTTTATTGATATTTATCAATCTTGATGCTGTTGATGGCACTGTATTAGAATTTAAAGATATTTCTGCAGGTCTTTCTAATGAAGTAAAGATTGATTTTGAAAATATATGTAAATCTGATTTTGAAAAAGCTGAAATGGATAGAACTGATCATGATTATAATGCTATTGATATTTTGGATTCGTATGTAGCTGATGATAAAAGTTCTTCCTTGCAAAGCTATGAGTATTTTCTTCTTGCAACAGATGAATTTTCCGGTTCAATTCATATTGCACAGAGATTGCAGAATTATTTTGGAAATAAATATCATGATAGAATTGTTTATTTTGCTGAAGTCTTTTCTCCTATCATAGAAAATGTTGTAAAATCTTATAGAAGTAAATGTATTGAGATTCAGATGAAATTAGCATTTTCTCGTTTTGTTCCAGAAGAAATTATTAATGATTTAATGACAAATGAGAATAGTGTAATTGAGAGGGGTGCTACTAGAAATATTTGTATATTTATTGTTGATATACGAGATTTTACAAGTATAAGTGAAATAAATGAGCCTAGTGAAGTTGTTGATTTCTTGAATACTTATTTTACAAGGGCTGTAGAGATTGTAAAAAAATATGGAGGAACAGTAGATAAGTTTATGGGAGATGCTATAATGGCATTATTTGGAGCTCCTGAAAATCTTTTAAGAAAAGCTAGTGCAGATGATAAGACTGAAATAAATTGTTCTTGTGCTTTGGCAGCTGCTGTAGAGCTTATTCATGAGTATCCTAAAATTCCTGTAAATCAGATAAAGATTCCTTCAGGAAAAAAATTT
>JAILNT010000450.1 GCA_024691265.1 Treponema sp.
CAACTCTTAGGAATAAAAGACAGTTATGAATTACTAAAACCTTATTTAATCTTATCAGCAATAGATCTTTTTATATGTGTAATAGCCATAATTCAACAGGCGTTTAGAATAAGAAAAAATACAATATGCATATTAGCATTTTCATTAATAGACTTTTCTTTCTTCGTAATACTGCAAACAATCATATATGTAACAAACAACTCAAACAAAAATAATTCTCATTTTGCAAATATTGGCTTTGTATCATTTATATTAATTCAGATTATTGTAATATCTATTTCCGCAAAAGAAACCATATTACAAGCTCAAAAAGCAACAAAACTTGAAGAAGCATTAACCCAAAGCAATATAAAAATAATGCTAAGCCAGATACAACCTCATTTTCTTTTCAATTCTCTTGCAGCTATAAAACAACTTTGTAACACAGTACCTGAAAAAGCAGCCCTGGCAATAGATAATTTTGCAACTTTTTTAAGAGGAAACATAGATGCATTAGGAAGTACAGCTCCCTTAGCTTTTAGTAAGGAACTTAATATAGTAAAATGTTATCTTAACCTTGAAAAAATGCGTTTTGAAGAAAGGCTAAACATAAAATATGATATTCAGGAAACCGATTTTTTTATTCCCGCATTAACAGTACAACCACTTGTAGAAAACGCAGTTCGCTATGGAATAACAAAAAAAATAGATGGAGGAACTATATATATAGCAACATCAAAAACAAAAAATAATTATATTGTTACAATAACAGATGACGGTTTAGGCTTTAATATAAATCAGAAAAAGAATGATGGAAGAAGTCATGTAGGAATAAAAAATGTAAGAAGCAGAATAAAAGCATTATGTGGAGGAAGTTTAGAAATATATAGCAGTCCAGGAATTGGAACTGTTGTATCGATTATTATACCGGATACAAAGAAAAATATAAAAAGATAAGATAAGATAGATATTATGGATATAATAGCCGTTGATGATGAAAGACTACCATTAGAAGGACTTGTACAAACAATAAAAAAAGTCTGCCATGGAAATAAAGTCACAGGTTTCAATAATCCTTTTGAAGCATTAGAGCATATAAAGAATCATAAAACTGATGTAGCATTTCTTGACATTGAAATGTTTGGCATGAATGGTATTGAACTTGCAAAAAAATGCAAAGAAAACAATCCTAGCCTCAATATTATTTTTGTAACAGGATATTCAGAATATGCCATTGATGCTTTTAATGTAAGAGCAAGTGGTTATCTTCTAAAACCCGCAACAGAAGAAGCTGTAAAAAACGAGCTTGAAAATCTTCGTATTCCATACAAATGTAAAAAAAGAATTTATATACAGACATTTGGAAATTTTGAACTTTTTGTTGATAATAAACCTGTTTTATTTAGTAGAGGACAGGCAAAAGAACTATTAGCTTTTCTTGTAGATAGAAAAGGAAGTGGAGCCTCTACATCAGAAATAGCAAGTGTATTATGGGAAGACAAAGAATACACAAGGTCTGTAAAAAACCAGATACAACACATAATCGCTTATTTAATGGAAACCCTTAAAGCAGTAGATGCACAGGACATAATAATAAGGTCATGGAATAATATAGCAATAGATAAAAGTAAATTTGACTGCGATTATTATGAATTTCTAAATGGAAATACAAAAGCTATAAATTCTTTTACAGGAGAATACATGAATAATTACACATGGGCAGAATTTACAACTGGATATCTTGAAAATAAAGCGAACGCAAATAAATAGCTTATATAGCTAAAAAACGTATATTTAGGATATACTAAAAGTATGAAAATCATTCCTGACTACACAGTCATATATTCAGATGACGACATTGTCGTATTAAACAAACGTTCTGGTCTTCTAATCGCAAGCGATAGATATGACATGGACGCACCAAGACTCGATTTAAGTGCACAAAAAGAGTTTGGTAAATTATTTGCAGTACACCGCATAGACAAAGACACAAGCGGAATTGTAATTTATGCTCGAAATGAAGAAGCTCACAGAAATCTTTCAATGCAATTTGAAAATAGAGAAGTACAAAAAACTTATCATGCATTCGTACATGGAAGAGCATTGTGGGACTATACAGAAGTAAACTCAAAGCTTCTTATCGACGGAGATTCAAGACACCGTACAGTAGTAAATGCAAAATATGGAAAATCAGCATTAACTAATTTCCATAATATTGGTTCTTGCGGACCTTACAGCTGGATTGAAGCAAAACCTCATACAGGAAGAACTCACCAGATTAGAGTTCATCTGCAAAGTCTTGGTTTAAGCATTGTATGTGATATGCTTTATAGTGGAAATCAAAAAGCAGTATACCTAAGTGAAATAAAAAGAGCATGGAATGGAGAAGAAGATAAAGAGAGACCTCTTTTATCACGTCTTGGACTTCATGCTTATCAACTTTGTATAACGCACCCAAAAACAGGCAAAAAAATGACTTTTACAGCTCCTTATCATAAGGATATGGACGCATTAAGGAAGCAACTTGCCAAAATTTTTGGTATAGACCCTCTTTCTTCTACAAATGGAAAATATCCTCCTCTTGTACAGGAAGAAAACTAAAAGGACAAGCTATGACAAACTCATTCAAGAAAGTTTTATCAGTTTTTATATTCAGTTTCGTACTAAGCTCTTTAGCACTAGCAGAAAGTTTAGAAGACGAAAAAAATTGGATTTTTACAGTAGAACCTTTTTTTGGTATTACTTATGGACAAATGGGGGAACACCTTTATTCAAAAGATTCAAGCGGAGAATATAAACAGGTAAGCTATCTTGAATGGGAAGAAAAACCTTTATTCCTCCTAGGAGCAAATCTAGGTATAAAATATAAAAGATTTTCAATAAATCCTTCTGTTTCTTTCGCAATTCCTGCAAGCTGCGGAAATATGTATGACAGTGATTGGATTGAACTTACAGACTTAAAAACAAATTATTCAATAAGCGAAAATACAGTTTATTCCTATCTAAAATTAAACTTGCAATTTGCATTTGAATTTAAACCTTTAGAAACTTTTTCTGTAATCCCTATTACTGAAATACAATACAGCTATGCAAGTTTTAATGCAGCAAACGGCTATGGCTGGTATGGAGATTACCAGCATTCATCAACAGGAACAAATGTATCATATTCAAGCCCTTATGCAAAATACTATGAAGAAGGCTCGTTATGCGAATTAGATTATAAAAGGTATGAAATAGCCGCTTTTGCTGGATTTACACTAAAATTCACACCTTTAGAAAAATGGATATTTACAGTTTCAGCCGAAGCTTCACCAATAGCCTACACAATGGCTTTTGACACTCATTATCAAAATGCTGCTAAAACTGCTTCAAACGATTATTTAGATATAATACTAAGCTATTTTGCAGAATATAAACTTTCCACAAGTGCCTATTTTATATTAACAAAACATAGTTCATTAGGAGTAAATGTCTCAGGCTACATTTCAAAAGAAACACAAGGTTATACATATAAAAAGTCTTCTTCTGAAAAATATGCAAAAATCTCAAATCAATTAGGAGGAACTTCTGAAAAGAATATCCAACTAGCTATAAGCTACAAATTTATTTTCTAACCTTCTATATTTTGCTATAATTTTTTGCCTCATAAACAGGAGTATTTTGCAAAGCTTCAATAAGATAGCCTTTTTCTTTAAGAGCTTCTTCTATTTCGTCTAAAATTCCTTCAGAACGAGCTTCTACTGTATGATAATGATAACCATGAGTTATATTTTTCAAAGGAGAAGACACACCGCTTTTTAAGTCTTTTATAAAATTCATAACATCACGTTTAGAACTTATATTTAAAGGAGCACTTATAGTCCCGTATACTTTATGTTCTACATAAACATTAACAACTGTACCGCCTAAATCAGTAATGCAGGTAAGTTCATCTTCTGTTTGTTCATCAGTATGTTTAACCTTGAAAACTCTTCTTGTATTACTTATTCCCATTATCACATAACCGGAATTTGTAGCAAGAAGTTCTGGATGACTTGTCCTAAGTAAAGCAATATCAGTTACTATAACCTGACGGCTTACAGCAAAAAGTTCTGCCAACTGAGTTCCGGAAATGGGAGATTTAGCATTTTGCAATGTTTCAAGTATTTTATTTCGTCTTTCATCTCCGCGAAGCTTCATGCTTTTTTCTCCTTAATTTTTTAAGCCTGTATCAGAAATCAATTCTTCAATAGGCTTAAAAAAAATCACAGACAATTATACATATTTACACTATTAAAGTCATTGCTTTCACAATTAGTCCAACGGATGAAGATTTTTAAGAGACAAATCCAAAATAGGACTAGAATGAGTTAATGCTCCACTAGAAATATAATCAACACCCAAATCAACAAGGCGAGCAATATTTTCTTTAGTTACATTTCCAGAAACTTCAACCTCAGCTTTTCCTGCAATAATCTCCATAGCTTTTTTCATATCTTCATGAGACATATTATCAAGCATAATTATATCAGCTTTAGCTTCCAAAGCTTCTTTTACCATATCAAGATTTTCAACTTCAATCTCAATTTTACGAACAAAAGGAGCATATTCTTTTGCCATTTTTATAGCTTTTGCAACTCCTCCAGCCGCACCAATATGATTATCTTTTAGTAAAACACCGTCAGAAAGATTATAGCGATGATTATAACCGCCACCTACACGAACAGCATATTTTTCAAAAATACGATTATTTGGAGTAGTCTTTCTTGTATCTAATAATTTTGTTTTAGAAGAAGAAAGCAAACTGACAACATTATTAGTATAAGTTGCAATACCACTCATTCTCTGAAGATAATTCAAAGCTGTTCGTTCACCAGAAAGAAGAACTCTTATATCGCCTGTTACTTCTCCTATTTTTTCACCTTTAAAAACCTTATCTCCGTCTTTCTTAGTAAAAGAAATTTTAGTATTATCATCAAGTAAAGTGAAAACACGGGCAAAAACTTCAAGCCCCGCAATAACACCATCTTGTTTAACAATAAGGTCTACTTGCCCCTGCTTTGATTCTCTCATAACAGCATTAGTAGAAACATCTTCACTAGAAATATCTTCTTTAAGCGCTTGCAGAATCAAATTGTCTGCATTCAGTTCCATTGTTATTCTGTTCATGATATGCTTTTATCCTCTTTATTTCATTAATTACAGCTGTTTTATAAGCAGCAAAAATTTTACCAGTATCCTTATATTCTTTTATATTTTTTTCCAAATCTTTTTCAAATGAACTTTCCGCGGAATTTTCATTCAACTTATAATTCATATTCACAATGTCATTAGCAGCTCTTGATGCAAAAACGAGACTTTCCAAAAGAGAATTACTTGCAAGACGATTTTTTCCATGCACTCCATTGCAAGAAGTTTCTCCCACAGCATATAAAGCTTTCAAGCTTGTCATACTATTACTATCAACATCTACACCACCCATAAAATAATGCTGGGCTGGAACAACGGGAATAGGCTCTTTAGTACAGTCATATCCTTCTTCAAGGCATTTTTCATATATATGCTTAAAATGACTCTTTATCTCTTTTTTATCAATATTTTCCATAGAAAGCCATACATGCTCGCTTTCATCTTTTCTCATCTGTTCAAAAATTGCATTAGCAACAACATCTCTAGGAAGTAATTCATTTACAAAACGCTTTTTATTCTTATCTAAAAGAATACCGCCTTCTCCCCTAACAGATTCAGAGATAAGGAAAGACCTTTCCTTTTTGTCTTTTTGTTTAGTCCAAAGGGTTGTTGGATGAATTTGAACATAATCAGGATTTTTAAGAGGAATATTGTGTTTTAAAGCAATCCCCAATGCATCTCCTGTAAGATGAGGGAAATTAGTAGAATGCTCATAAAGCCCCCCAATACCCCCACATGCCCAAACAACACAAGAAGCTTCAAGAAAAACTAAACTATTTCCATCTAAACTTTTTTCAAAAGCATAAGAAGAAAGAGGAGATGAAGGAGGACAAACAGCAATAACACCATTACAAGAATTTTTTTCTTTAGTAATGTCTATCATTGTAGTATCTTCATAGATAGTTACATTAGGAAGTTTTTTTACAGCTTCAAGCAAATGCGAAGTAATTTCTTTTCCGGTTATATCTTCATGAAATAAAATACGGGCTGTAGAGTGAGCACCTTCCCTTGTAAACTTAAAAGAACCATCACTTTCTCTTTCAAATCTTGTTCCATAATGAACAAGATCTTCTATTACCTTTTGAGAAGAATTTATCATTATGTCAACAGATTCTGCCTTATTTTCATAATGACCTGCTCGCATAGTATCTTCATAAAACGACTTATAATCAGCTTTATTCTTTAGCATGCAAATTCCGCCTTGTGCAAGGTATGAATCGCATTCTTCAACTTTAGCCTTTGTTATAATCGTAATCTTTTTTGAAGCAGGCAATTTCAAAGCACAATAAAGACCTGCAACACCACAACCTACAATAACAACATCACTCTTTAGCTTATTCATACAATCCTCCCTGTACAAGCATCAAGCTAAAACTTTACCTTGCCATTTCAAGCATTCTGTCTAAAGGACGGGAAGCTTTAAGTCTGAGATTTTCACTAACACGTGAAATTGGGCTGTTGTATAAAAGACAGTCTCTTATTTTTTCTAAACTAATTTTTTTCATATTTGGACAAATTTTGTTAGCACCTACAAAATAATATTTTTTATCAGGAGCTACTTTCTGCATCTCATGAAGCACACCCATTTCAGTACACACAATAAATTCTTCATCAGGAGCATTCTTTACATATTCAATAAGCTCTTTAGTACTTCCAAGATAATCTGCTAAATCACATACTTCCTTTTTACATTCAGGATGAGCTATTATTTTTGCATTTTTATGTTCATGAAAACATTTTTCAATGTCCCTAGCAGTAATATTTGTATGCACATGACAAAAACCATTGTTCAAAATAATATTCTTTTCTGGAACTTGCTCTGCAACATAACGACCAAGATTTCCATCAGGAATAAAAAATATATTTTTATTAGGAAGTTTTTTTACAATTTCAACAGCATTAGAAGAAGTTACACATACATCAGAAAGAGCTTTAATATCTGCCATACTGTTTATATAACAAACTACAGCAAGGTCTTTATATTTTTCCCTCATAGCTTTTATATCTTCTGGATTAACCATAAGAGCCATAGGACACACTGCATCACTTGCTGGAAGAAGAACAGTTTTACAAGGATTAAGTATACAGGCACTTTCTCCCATAAAAGTTACTCCACAAAACACTATAGTTTTGTTAGGACAGCTTTTAGCAACTTTTGCAAGATAAAAAGAATCTCCTATATAATCAGCTATATCCTGTACTTCATTATTTACATAATAGTGTGCAAGAATCACAGCATCTCTTTCTTTACAAAGTTTTTTAATTTCATCATTTAGTATCTGAATATTATTTTCACTTTCCATGGAAGTTTATCCTTTCTGTTTTTCTGCACTCTAGCACAAAATTATACACATGACAAGACAGCTGCAAAGAACAAACTGTAAAATTATTTTTTTACAAGTCATATTTTCCTAATATTTCTTTAACTAATACCAGCTATCAACTCCCCTTAGAGGGTAATTGATGTAGAGTGAGAATTAAAAAAGTAATAAAGAGGGATACAATTCTTTTTAATAAAAAAATATTCCATTCCTTATTGAGAAAACAGTGGTAAAATAATTTTATGAAATATTTAATTGGTGTTGATTTAGGAACATCTGCAACAAAAACAGTTTTATTTGATGAATCTGGGAATATCATTACAAGTGCTACAAAAGAATATCCTTTATATCAGGAAAAAAACGGCTGGGCAGAACAAGATGCAAATGACTGGTGGGAAGCCGCCTGTTTTACAATCAAAGAAGTAATTTTAAAAAGTGGAATAAATAATCACGATATTGCAGGAGTTGGGCTTTCTGGTCAAATGCATGGTCTTGTCATGCTTGATAAAAATGGAAACCTTCTCAGAAAAAGCATTATTTGGTGTGACCAGAGAACAGCAAAAGAATGTGAAGAAATAACAAAAAAAGTTGGTAAGGAAAAACTTATACAAATTACTGCAAATCCAGCTTTAACAGGTTTTACAGCAAGTAAAATACTATGGGTTAGAAATAATGAACCATTAATTTATGAAAAATGTGCACATATTCTGCTTCCTAAAGACTATATTAGATACAAGCTTACAGGACTGTATGCAACAGAAGTTTCAGATGCAAGCGGAATGCAGCTTTTAGACATAAAAAACAGAAAATGGAGTGATGAAGTTCTTAAAAAACTCAATATAGATAAATCAATGCTAGCAACAGTCTATGAATCTCCTGAAATCACAGGCTGTATAAACTCTTTTGCTTCATCTCTTACAGGTCTTGCAGAAGGAACTCCCGTTGTAGGAGGAGCTGGAGATAATGCGGCTGCAGCTATTGGAACAGGAACTGTTATAGATAAAAAAGCTTTTACAACATTAGGAACAAGCGGAGTTGTTTTTGCTCATACATCTTCTTTACATATAGATTCAAAAGGAAGAGTTCATACATTCTGTGCAGCAGTCCCAAATGAATGGCATGTAATGGGTGTAACACAGGCAGCCGGTTTAAGTCTAAAATGGTTTAGAAATAATTTCTATAAAGATAAATCTTATAAAGAACTTGATGCCCTTGCAGAAAAAATTCCAATAGGAGCCGAAAGACTTTTATTTCTTCCTTATCTTATGGGAGAAAGAACTCCTCATCTTGACCCTGATTGTAGAGCAGCTTTTATAGGACTTTCTGCAATGCACACTAAAGAACACATGCTAAGAGCTGTTCTTGAAGGTGTTTCTTACAGTCAGAAAGACAGTCTTGAAGTGTTAAAAGAAATGGGTATTGAAATAAATGAAATGCTTGCATGCGGAGGAGGCGGAAGCAGCCCTTTATGGAGACAAATGCTTTCTGATATATACAACTGCCCTGTAAAAACTTCAGCTTCTACAGAAAGTGCAGCCTTAGGAGCAGCAATTCTTGCAGGAGTAGGAACAGGATTGTACTCAACTGTTCAAGAAGCTTGTTCTGCAATAGTAAAAACAAAACAAACTTATCAGCCTATAAAAGAAAATAATTTGCAGTATGAAAGATTTTATAAAGTATACAAAGATTTATATTCATCATTAAAAGATTCTTATCAAGCCTTAAAAAGCTTATAAGTCTATATAAAATAAGGAGACACATTTTTATGAAAACGTTAGAAAACATTCCGAATGTAAAACTTGGAATAATTGCAGTAAGCCGAGATTGTTTCATCATATCTCTTTCAGAAAAAAGAAGAAAAGCTATTGTAGAAGCTTATACTAAGCTAGGAGGTGAAATATATGAATCTCCTATAACAGTTGAAAATGAAACTGATGCTCTAAAAGCTCTTGATGATGTAAATAAAGCCGGTTGTAATGCCCTTGTTGTTTTTCTTGGTAACTTTGGACCTGAAACTCCTGAAACAATTCTAGCTCAAAAGTTTGATGGCCCTACAATGTTTATTGCTGCAGCAGAAGAAAGCGGAAAAGATTTGATAGACGGCAGAGGAGACGCTTATTGCGGTATGCTGAACTGTTCCTATAATCTTGAACTTCGCCATATAAAAGCCTTTATTCCAGAATATCCTGTAGGAAATGCAGAAGAAAACGCAAAAAAGATAGAAGAATTTGTTCCTGTAGCAAGAGCTATTTTAGGCTTAAAGTCTTTAAAAATAATAACTTTTGGTCCTCGTCCTCAAGATTTCTTTGCTTGTAATGCTCCTATAAAAGCCCTTTATGACCTTGGAGTAGAGATTCAAGAAAACAGTGAACTGGATTTACTTGTTTCTTATAAAGCACATAAAGACGACAAGAGAATAAACGACATAGTTGAAGATATGGCTAAAGAGCTTGGTATTGAAGGAAATAATTATCCTGATTTACTTCCTCGCATGGCACAATTTGAGCTTACTCTGCTTGATTGGGCAGAAGCAAATAAAGGCAGCCGTAAATATGTTGTTTTTGCAGATAAGTGTTGGCCAGCATTCCCAAAGGAATTTGGATTTGAACCTTGCTATGTAAATAGCCGTCTTGCTTCCCGCGGTATTCCTGTAGCATGTGAAGTAGATATATACGGTGCATTGAGTGAATATATTGGAACATGTATAAGCGGCGAAAGCGTAACTTTGCTTGATATTAACAATTCTGTTCCAAAAGATATGTATGAAAGCGATATTAAAGGCAAGTTTAGTTATGATTACAAGCTTGAAGATACCTTTATGGCTTTCCACTGTGGAAACACAGCACTTTGCAGACTCGAAAGAAAGAGTAAACCGGCTGTTAAATACCAGATTATTCAACATCGCTTACTTGAACCGGGAGCAGAACCAGACTTCACTCGCGGCACTCTGGAAGGGGATATTGCAAGCGGCGATATTACCTTCTTCCGTTTACAGTCTACAGCAGATACAAAATTGCAGTCTTATATTGCACAAGGAGAAATCCTTCCTGTTGCAAGCCGTTCTTTCGGCGGTATTGGTGTATTTGCAATTCCTGAAATGGGCAGATTCTATCGTCATGTTCTTATAAGTCGCCATTATCCTCATCATGGTGCAGTTGCTTTCGGACACTTCGGTAAAGCTCTTTATTCTTTGTTCCAGTATCTTGGTATTGCAAGTATTGAATATAATCATGAAAAAGGAGACCGTTATCCAAACGAAAATCCTTTTAATTAATTATTTTTCTGCAAAATAAAAAAACAGCTCTGGAGGAGGGATTTTCCAGAGCTGAAAAAAAATAAAAGAAGAGGAGAAAAAAATAAAGCTATTTATTTTTGATAGCTACTAACTAAACCAATTAAAAAGAGAAGATGTAACATAAATATTTTGTTATATTTGTTTTTTTGCTATATTAAAAGAATGAAAATCAGAAAATCAACAGAACAAGATTTTGAAAGAATTATGGAGATTTATGTTTTTGCAAGAAAATTTATGGCAGAACATGGAAATCCTAACCAGTGGGGACCAAGAAACTGGCCTCCTGCAAGTCTTATACATAATGACATAAAAAGCGGAAATAGTTATGTATGCACAAATGATAATGGAAAAGTAATAGGAACTTTTTTCTTTATTCATGGAAAAGACATTGACCCAACATATAAGACTATATATGACGGTTCATGGCTTAGTGATAGCCCTTACGGTGTAATTCACAGAATAGCATCTGATGGTTCTGAAAAAGGAATTGGAACATTTTGTATAAATTGGGTATTATCTCAGTATAGTCACCTTAGAATTGATACTCATAATGACAACGTTGTTATGCAAAATCTACTTAAAAAATTAGGTTTTTCAAAAACTGGCATAATCCACGTTGAAGAAGACGATGCACCAAGAATTGCTTTTGAAAGGCTGTAATAAAATATAGTTATAACATTATGCTAAATTCATCATTAAAAGAAGAAAATGACTTTAGCATAAGGATTAATTTATAGATATTCTTCATAAAGATATAACAGGCGTTCTATTGTTTGTATGACATCTGTTTCTATAATACAATGAAAAATAACTAACAATATTACAAAGATGATTATCAAAAAAGCAGGTACTTTTCGGCTATGGTCAATAGCACAAAGCCAGGACATTTCAGGTTTTTCTACAACATACAATATACGCTGCTGTCCCTGCAAGATAGCTCCTCTCTCTTTCATTCTCTTATATACTTCTGAATCAATTCCGTTCCACAATTTCCCATTCACAGTATATTCATATTTATAAGAAATCTGTTTTGTTCCATATTCTGTTAAAAAAGCTTCTGTGATTCTTCCCTCAACAAAACTGGTTGCTGCCGTGTTTTTCATTATATTTTCTTTTTTGCTAATGTAAAAATAATAAATGATAAGACCTATTATAGCGGCAAAATGTAATGATATTGAAAAAGCATTTTTGCTGTAGCCTAAATTTAATAACATAATAAAAGATTTATATATAAAAGAAAAAAGACAGCCTAAAAAATACCAAAGCTGCTTTTTACTTGTATGTTCATGTTTTTTTTCTGAAAACTGTATAAAAAGAAATACTATAAAATATTGTATTGCTAAAATAAACAGGTAAATTCTACTAAAAAAGAAAAAGGAAGATAATAAAAAACTTATAAATGCACCAAATATAAAAAAAATTATTTCACATTTGAAAGAAATTTTATTAAAAAATACATCTTTATAATTTTTTAAAAGCTGATACAAAAGCTGATACGCAGGTAATAGGTCTTTTAACAAAACCGCAACAATTAATAAAGCTGCAATGAAAAAAATACAAATTATAAATATGAACATAATATCTATTCGGTAAAATATAATTTTATATGAAAAATAACAACCTCTAAAAAAAAACTTGTCATAAAATTATATGCAGTGTCATAAAAGTATATATTTTTCCCTAATAAAGAAAGATAATTTTTACATTCCTTTTTGGCATTAAGGACTTAAAATTATATTTAAGAAACAAGGATTTCTTTTTAGATTTATTATTCTTAAATAGGGGGACTAATATGAAAAAGATTCTTGCAGGTGCTATGGCAGCCCTTGCTATGTGTGGTGCAGCTGTTTTAACAGGGTGCGGTAATAAAGAAACTGCTAAAAAAGATGAAGGTCCTGTTACATTAAAATGGGCTTTATGGGACTGGGACGCAACAGCTTATTACAAGCCTTTAATTGAAGCTTATAATTCAACTCACCCAGATGTAAAAATTGAACCATTGGATTTAGGTTCTTCAGATTATCAGACAATGCTTAGCATTCAGCTTACAGGTGGAGATGACAGTATTGACGTTGTAACTGTAAAAGATATTCCTGGATACAACACATTACAGAAAGCAGGTCAGCTTGTAAATCTTAATGACTACATTAAAGAAAAGGGAATAGATACAAGCCTTTATGGTGGTACTACAGAACAGATTACTGTAAATGGAAATCTTTATGCTCTTCCATTCCGCAGTGACTTCTGGGTTGTATTTTACAATAAAGATTTATTTGATAAAGCTGGTGTTCCATATCCTACAAATGATATGACATTTAGTGAATACGATGCTCTTGCACGCAAAATGACTTCTGGAAGCGGAGCAGAAAAAGTATACGGTGCACACTATCACACATGGAGAAGTGCAGTTCAGCTTTTCGGTGTTCTTGACGGAAAACATTCAATCGTTGATGGAAAATATGACTTCTTGAAGCCTTACTATGAAACAATTCTTAATCAGCAGAAAGATGGTATTGTTCAAAGCTATGCACAGCTTAAAACAACTTCTACTCACTATTCAGGCGTATTCTATAATAACAGTGTAGCAATGCTTAACATGGGTAGCTGGTTCATCGGAACTTTGATTCAGAAAGTTGCAGCAGGCGAAGCTTTATGTAAGAACTGGGGTATGGTTAAGTATCCTCACCCAGATGGAGTTGCTGCCGGCACTACATTGGGAACAATTACATCATTGGGTGTAAGCTCTGCTTCAAAACATAAAGAAGCTGCTCTTGATTTCGTTCGTTTCGTAACAAGTGCAGAAGGTGCTGAAGTAATTGCAAAAACTGGTACATTCCCAGCAATCAAGAATGATGCTGTTATTAAGACAATTTCTAGTAAAGAGGGCTTCCCACAAGATGAAAACAGTGCTCAGGCTCTTGCTGTAGCAAAGACATATCTTGAAATGCCATTACATGAAAAGGCTGCTGAAATTGAAGTTGTTCTTAACCAGCAGCATGACAACATTATGACAGAAAATATATCTATAGATGAAGGTCTTAAAGAAATGGAGAAAGGTGTATCTGCCATCATTAAGTAATTTATCTAAGCTATAGTTAACAAGCACTTTTTCGGCAGGATAATGTAGTATGCCTCCCCATTTGCATTGTCCTGCCATTTTTTTAAGTATCGTTTTTTATAAATCAAAAAAGGAGAAGAAAAATGACTATGACAGCAAAGCAACGTTCTTTAAGAAATAATCTGGTTGCATATAGCTTCATTGCCCCGAACTTTATCGGATTTGCAGTATTCACATTAGGACCTATAATATTTGCTTTTGTCCTTGCTTTTCTTAAATGGAACGGTTCTGGAGCTATTACATTCGCAGGCTTAAGCAATTTCAAAAAGCTTGCTACAGATCCTTCTTTTAAGGCAGCACTTGTAAATACAATCATTTATAGCGTTGGTACAGTACCATTGACTATGGTTTTCTCCCTTTTACTTGCAATAATATTGAATCGTAAGATATTTGGAAGAAACTTTTTTAGAACAGTAAGCTTTTTTCCTTATGTAGCATCTCTTGTTGCAGTTGCTGTTGTTTGGAATATGCTTTTTAATCCTGCAAAAGGTCCTATAAACATGTTGCTCACTTACACCCATATAAGTGAGCAACATGTTTATAGGACCTTTGGCAGGATTAAAAAGCATATTCCAAACAACAGCAACTGCAACAAGAGATGCTACAGAAGGAAAAAAGCTTACTGTTCTAAAAAAGTTGCTTCCAAATATCTTACGATTCAATATTATTGCAAGTAAAAGGGAGAAAACCATAGTCAATGGTACATTCCCAGCAATCAAGAATGATGCTGTCATTAAGACAATTTCTAGTAAAGAGGGCTTCCCACAAGATGAAAACAGTGCTCAGGCTCTTGCTGTAGCAAAGACATATCTTGAAATGCCATTA
>JAILNT010000049.1 GCA_024691265.1 Treponema sp.
AGGTAAAATTTCCGCTTCGAAGAAAGATTCGTATTGCTCTGGCTATCTCAATCTCTATTTGCTCTCTCACAGCCCTTGCAGTAACAATGACTCTTTTTTCAAAATCCATCAAAACTTCCTCTATTGAAGAATTAAAAGTCACTATTGAAGGCTGGAATGCAGAAATTGAACAGAAAGAAAGTTATCTAAACGGAATTGTCCAGGCAACGGCTCAGGATATTTATTTTAGAAAAAATCTTTCTAGTAATGACCTTACAAGTATTCAAAAAGACATGGAAAAAAAACTTGAATACTATAGAGTAAATTATCTTACAGTAATTGATACTCACGGAAAAATCATAGCATCAGGTGATAAAATTCTTGTTGGTAAAAGTCTTAATAATGTAAGTATTGTTCCTTATGTTCTCCAGGGACAAATTGTTACAAATTTTGACACACCTTCTAATAGTGGACATTTTTCACTTATGTCTGGCTGTCCTGTAAAAAGTATCGAAACAGGAAGAATTATTGGAGCTGTAATTGCAGGTTATGACCTTATAAGCAGAAGAACTGTATCATCACTAAAAAATAGATATAGAAGTGAATTTACATTATTTTCTGATGACGTTCGTATTGATACAACATTAGTTGATGAAAATGGGAAGGCATTAACAGGAACTAAGCTTGAAAATAAGGATATTATTAAACAAGTTCTTCTTGAAAATAAAGACTATTATGGTAAAACAGAAATCAGTGGAAAAGAATACATTGCAGTTTACAGTCCTCTTATTGGACTTCAAAACGAAACAAGAGGCATGATTTTTGTTGCAAAAGATATTTCTATAATTCGCGATATCATGAAAAAGTCTCTCCTTATAGTTGTTTCTATAATTGCCGTTATTACCTTTATAATCCTTATAATAACTACCCTTTTCATAAAGAAAATTCTAAAACCACTTTCTTCGCTTCAGACTTCGTTCGGCGATATGGCAAAAGGAAATCTTACAAGTCATATTTATTCTGAATCAAATGATGAACTGGGTATTCTTGTACAGGATTTCAATAATTTTGCAAGTGAATTGAATAAAACTATTTCAGAAGTGAAAAATGCAAGAGATTCTTTGCAGGCATCAGGTCTTTCTATGAATGATTCCAGCGAGAATACTGCAAGTGCAATTACACAGATTGCTTCTAATATTAAGACAATAAAGAATCAGATTGTAAATCAAAATTCAAGTGTCTCACAAACTGTTGGAGCTGTTGAACAGATTTCTGCAAGTATAAGCACTTTGGAAAACATGATTGAAAATCAATCAAGCGGAGTTGCAGAAGCTTCTGCAGCTGTAGAAGAAATGATTGGAAATATTGGTTCTGTAAATAAGTCTATGGAACAAATGGCAAACTCATTCCACAGTCTTCAATTAGATGCAGAAGAAGGTTTTTCAAAACAGAAGAATGTAAATGAACGTATTCTTATGATAGAAAATCAGTCTCAGATGCTTCAGGAAGCAAATAAAGCTATTTCAAATATTGCAGCTCAAACAAATCTTCTTGCCATGAACGCAGCTATAGAAGCCGCACATGCAGGAGACGCTGGTAGAGGCTTTGCAGTTGTTTCTGATGAAATTAGAAAACTTTCTGAAACTTCATCGGCTCAATCAAGAACTATTGGTGAAAGACTTAATAAAATCAAAGATTCTATTAAACAGGTTGTAGAAGCTTCTGACGAATCAAGTGCTGTATTCGCATCTGTTTCAAATAAGATTAAAGAAACAGATATGCTTGTTTTCCAGATAAAAACAGCTATGGAAGAACAAAATGAGGGGTCTAAACAAATTGGTGAAGCCCTTAAAAATATGAATGACAGTACTGTAGAAGTTAGTAATGCTTCAAAAGAAATGTCAGAAGGAAATGCAGTTATTCTTTCAGAAGTAAATGCTTTACAGGATAGTACAAAGAGCATAAGTTCAAATATGGAAGAAGTTGCAATTGGTGCAGAAAAGATTCAGGAAGCAGGAGATTCTTTAAGGAATACTTCTATATCTGTTCATGAATCAATCTGCACGATTGGTAAGAAAATCGACGTATTTACTGTTTAATTACAAGAAGCTAAGGCTGATGAAAAGTTTTTGATTTCTTCTACCACATTGTTTTCATTAACCTTTTTCGTATAAATGTTACAAGAGGCTGTAAATTTTGCATTTATAGCCTCTTTAATTATAAGCTTGTCGGTTACAGGAACTTCTTTATCATCTTTCCAATTCAAAAAGCGTAATTCATATTGTTTATTTCCAGCATAAAAAATCTGTAAAAAATAATCATTACCAGAATATTCAAAAGCCCCGTAAACCATAAATGGCATAGAATCATTAGAAGATTGAAGAATGTAATAAGGCTTTCCAAAAGGTACAATATCAACATCTTTATTATCTAGATAAAGGCTATAAGTAAATAATTCAGCATGTCTACTTGTTATTGTACTTTTAGAAATTAAATCAATTTCCCAGTTATCCCAATTACTAGAATCATTAGTTATAGAACGATTCCATCTAAGTAATCTTTTATCACCGAAACTATAATTTTCTAAATCCCTATTTGTTGTCTGAAAAGCCTTGAGCTTATCGATTAATTTTAATCTCCATTCTTCATTTACATTAGCTTTGCTTTTATTGGAAATAGTTTCTAAAGACTTCTTCACATCTTTTATGTCAAAATCTTTATCATCGATTACCGCTTTAAAAATTTTTCTTTTGTTATCGCTACTAGCTTCTTTTTTCATAAATCTAAGCCAGCTTATATCACGATTTTTTCCATTTTGATAAAGAGAATAACTTCTATTGTATTCTGTAAGATAATCCCCTTTAGAAAGTAAAGCTTTTACAAGATTTACATCTACATCAGGCTTGCAGCCTTCCTTTTCGTCATTGAAAATTGCAGAAAGCTTTTCTACACAACTGTTAAAGCTATTGAATTTAGCATTATCATTATAATCGGTCTCTGTTATAGCACTGTAATCTATAAGTGCATAGTATAATTGCCCTTCAAAATATCTAAGCTTGTCATAAGAAGTTTCAATTGCAGCTTTCCAATCAATATTTTCTTTAGAAGGTGAATTAAAAAGCTTTGCTTTCAATATTTCTTCTTCAAGCTGGTATTTATCTATTGTTACAATATCATTAATAGATTTATTTGGAAGAGAAAGATATATATTACTATCCTGTAAATAATTTATAGCCCTTAAAGTATTGCAAAATGTATAAACAGCATTTGATAAGGTATAACTATTTTTTGCCAGGTTATAAACGAATCTAATCCAATCCTTAAACAGCTTATCATTTTTACAAGGTTTATAAGCAAGCAGATAACTAATATAAGCAAAATAAATAAATTTGCTCTCATAATTTCTATCATTTTTGTTTCTATAATCATAAACAATGGTCTTAAATAATTCTCTTTCATTGAAAAAGTAAACTTGTGAATCAAAATAAGTTTTTAACTTCCATGAATTTTCACCATCTTTTTCAGAAAGCAAATTCAGGAGGTCTATTAATTTATATATGAGTTCTCCGTCATTATCCTTAAAGATTTTAATGATTTCATTATAAGAAATTTTATTTTTTGCATTCATGAGAGAATCTATATATTTTTCTGTTTTTCCATTTTTTTTCATAGAAAAAGTTTTATTTTCAATCATTTTATTAACTGC
>JAILNT010000147.1 GCA_024691265.1 Treponema sp.
TTTTTTTTCTAATTGTTACGGGAAAGATGTCTTTTTTTATTTTAAATAAAAGAGGTACTATATGTGTGGTTTTGTTGGTGCATTTGATTTAGCTAGCGGTTCAATTCCAATAGATGAAGGCTTAAAAGAGCAGCTTCGCTCTCAGATTCTTGAAATGAGCAAAAAAATAAGACATCGTGGACCGGACTGGAGCGGAGTATATACAGGCGAAAATGCAATTCTTAGTCACGAAAGACTTTCAATAGTAGACCCTCTTTCTGGAAAACAACCTCTTATAAGTGATGATGGAAAAATTATTCTTGCCGCTAATGGTGAAATATACAATCATAAAGAAATAAGAAAAGAATTTGAAGGAAGTTATAAATTTAAGACTCATTCAGATTGTGAAGTAATAATTCCTTTGTACAAAAAATATGGTAAAGATTTTATTGAAAAGCTTTCAGGTATTTTTGCTTTTGCCCTCTATGATTCAGAAAAAGATGTATACTTTATTGCCCGTGATGAAATAGGCGTTATTCCCCTTTATCAAGGCTGGGATAAAGCCGGACGTTATTATGTTGCAAGTGAATTAAAAGCTTTGGAAGGACATTGTACCACTATAGAAGAATTTCCTAACGGACATTATTTTTATTCAAAAGATGAAAAATGCGAAAGATGGTATTTCAGAGACTGGGAAAAATATGACAATGTAAAAGACAGGGCAAAAGCCACAAATGAAAAAGGCGAGATAATTAATCCTTCTATAATAGAAAATGTTAAAAATGGTCTTGAAAATGCTGTAAAAACACAACTTATGTCTGATGTTCCTTATGGAGTTCTTCTTTCTGGTGGCTTAGATTCTTCAATAATAGCAGCAATTACACAAAAATATTCTAAAAAACGTCTTGAATCTGCTTCTAAAGAAGCTGCATGGTGGCCGCAGCTTCATTCATTCGCAGTTGGTCTTGAAGGCTCTCCAGACCTTGAAGCTGCAAGAAAAGCAGCAGAATATATTGGTACTATTCATCATGAAGTACACTTCACTATTCAAGAAGCCTTAGATGCACTACCCGATGTTATCTACCACATAGAAACCTATGATATAACAACTGTTAGAGCTTCAACTCCAATGTATTTACTTGCTAGAGTTATAAAAAGCATGGGAATAAAAATGGTTCTTTCAGGAGAAGGCAGCGATGAACTTTTTGGCGGCTATCTTTATTTTCATAAAGCTCCAGATGCAAAAGAATTCCATGAAGAATTAGTAAGAAAAATGAGCAAGCTACACTTATATGACTGTCTAAGAGCAAATAAATCTCTTATGGCATGGGGTGTAGAAGGCAGAGTTCCTTTCCTTGATAAAGATTTTATTGATATTGCAATGAAATTAAATCCATGTGATAAGATGAATATAAAGCTTCCTGATGGTAAACAAAGAATTGAAAAATGGATACTTCGCAAGGCTTTTGAAGATATGCTTCCTGAAAATATTTGCTGGAGACAGAAAGAACAGTTTTCTGATGGAGTTGGCTATAACTGGATAGATACGTTAAAAAAGATAACAGAAGAAAAGGTAAGCGATGCAGAATTTGCCCGCAGAGAAAATAGATTTCCAGTAAATACGCCTAAGACAAAAGAAGAATATTATTACAGAGAAATATATTCAAGTTTATTCCCTTCTGACAGTGCAGCAAAAGTTGTACCACATGAAGCCGGTGTTGCCTGTTCTACCGCAAAAGCTCTTGAATGGGATGCCGCATGGAAAAACATGGACGAACCTTCTGGAAGGGCTATTTCTGGAGTTCATGACCAAGCCTATTAAAAAGATTCTATGAAAAATATCAAATATTCATATAGTCGCCTTGACTTCATTTATGGATATTTGATATAATTATTAACATATTCGGGCTATTAGCTCAGCGGTTAGAGCAGAGGACTCATAATCCTTTGGTCCTAAGTTCAAATCTTAGATGGCCCATGAAGCATCTTGATTAAGTTCAAGGTGCTTTTTTTTTGCTTGTAGACAAGGCTGAAAATTATTACAAGCATTCGTCATTGTGATAATTTTGTCATAATAAAACACTGTATTTTTTCTTCATAGGGAAAAATTTCATATTACTTAACATAGTATCCAACATAGTCTTTTTATAAAAACAACTTTTACAAAAAGTTCAATGAAAATTCCTTACTTCCTTTATTTTTTTTTGAATTTAAAAAAAATGATGTATACATCA
>JAILNT010000115.1 GCA_024691265.1 Treponema sp.
AGATTATTTACTATTTTCTCACGATTGTCAGAATCCTTATATACAGACTCAATAGTATTTCTATCCTCAATAGTTTCAAAATCATTCCAAAGGAAAGCTGCATTTGATGAAGGTGCCGATATATTAAATGATGTATCTGCCCTTGAAGATGATGCAGAAATGGGAGCTTTTGCTGCAAAGGTTAATATTCCAGTTATTCTTATGCATAAAAGGGGAATCCCTTCTGTTATGCAGGAGGATACAAGTTATAGAAATGTTTTTTCTGAAGTCCAGGATTATCTTTATAAGCGTATAGATTATGCTTTATCATGTGGAATTAATGAAGCTAATATTATATTAGATCCTGGTATAGGTTTTGGAAAAAATCTTAAAGCAAATAGCATTCTCATAAATAAATGTGGTGAACTTTGCAATGGAGAATATCCTGTGCTTATGGCCCTTTCTAGAAAAACTTGTATAGGCGAAATGACAGGAAGAAATGTTGCTGACAGATTGTATGGAAGCCTTGCTGCTAATCTTATTTCTGTAATTAAAGGTGCCTGCATGATAAGAGTTCATGATGTTGCTTCTTCATTAGATACATTGAAAGTTTTGAAGAATTTATGGAATATATAGTATAAGAAGTGATAAAGGAGTTTTATAAGTGATTGCCTTTCAAAAGTTATATGGATACATAAGCCCTGTTTTGGATATATGTATTCTTGCTTTTTTACTTTTTAAAGCTTATGAACTTATATCTAGAACGAATGGAGTTCAGATTGTAACAGCTGCTATAATATTAGGTCTTATATATGCTATTGCATATATTCTTCATCTTGAAACGATAAATTGGATTCTCGGTAAAATTACGGGGGTTCTTTTTATAAGTGTTGCAATTGTTTTTCAGCCTGAACTTCGAAAGATTTTTCTAAGGTTAGGGCAAAATGGCTGGTTTAACTTTGGCGAAAGACTTAAGCATACTCCTGTAGATTCTGTTTTGCTTGCAGCAGAAACCTTGTCTAAGCTTAGAAGAGGTATGCTGGTTGTGTTTCCTCGCCGTGTTAAAATAGAAGAAAAACTTACAGCTCCCGGAACAAAATTGAATGCAGATGTTTCTAGTAGTATTCTTTTGACTATATTTAAATTTGATACTCCTTTACATGATGGTGCCTGTATAATTCAGGGTGGAAAAGTAACTGAAGCTGGTTGTTTTCTTCCTCTAAGTGAGCAGTATGATATTAAAAAGACTTTTGGTACAAGGCATAGGGCAGCTTTAGGTTTGTCTGAAGTTTGTGATGCCGTTGTACTTGTAGTTTCTGAAGAAACAGGAGCTATTACACTGGCTTATGATTCTATATTGCATTATGATTTGCCTTTACCAGAATTGAAAATGACTCTTGAAAGTTTACTTGAAATTAAGCCTGAAGATAAAAAAATTGAGGATACAATAGATGAGCATACAACAATTGTACGAGAAAGTAACAGATAAATGGATTGTTAAGGCGGTTTGTTTGGGTATAGCTTTTTTAATGTATATTTTTCATCAAGCTGCTATCCTTGAAAAAAAGTCTTATGTTATACCTCTTGAGCTTCTTGATGATGGTAATGTAATGGCTACAAGTGTAAGAAATCAGTCTGTACAGGTTATGCTTAGGGCAAGAGTTTCTGATATTCCTAAGATTGATGCTAGTTACAAATCAATAGAAGCTTATTTGGATTTAACAAGATTTTCTGTTTCTGGTACGGAGCAGGTTCCTGTTTATCTGACTCTTCCTCCTGATATTCTTTTGCTTGACCCTCTTGAAGTTAGGGTTGTTCCTGAAAATGTAGATGTTATTTTAGAAGAGAAAGCTCATAAGTATGTACCTGTAAAGCCAATTTTTGTTGGTGAGGTAGCTTATGGTTATGAAGAAAATCTTGTTTCTGTAGTTCCGAATTCTGTGTATATATCAGGACCTAAATCTATTATAGATGGTATAACAGAAATTGAAACTGAGGGAATAGATATTTCAAATAAAGATGAATCTTTTTCTAAGAATATAACTTTAGTAAATACTAATAAGCTTGTTACTTTAAAAGCTCCTAGTTCCCTTTCTGTATATGTAGGTTTAGAACCTGTAAGAAAGGTTGTGTCATTTACAAATATTCCGATAATGATAGTAGGCTTGAAAAGTAATTTGAGAATTGCTAATAATATTCCTCAAACAGTAGCTTCTGTGGATATTGCAGGAGATGTATTGGTACTCGATAGCCTTAATTCTTCAAGGATACAGGCTAGACTTGATTTTAGCAGGATAGATTCTGCTGGTGAATATGATATTCCTGTGAATATTTTTATTCCTACAAATGCCCGTCTTGCTGATAAGGAAAGAAAAACAATTCATGTTGTTATTGAAAATATTCCTGTAAAGCCTGTTACAACAGAATCTTCTGAGCTTTCTGATAAAGAAGAAGCTGAAGAAAATACTAAGGAAGGTTAATTTGATTTGTGGCATTGGCTGTGATATCGTGCTTGTATCAAGGCTTGAAAAATGGGTTAAAAATGAAAAAATGCTTAACCATGTTTTTAATCCTCTAGAGATGATTACTTTTGATGCCCATTCTTCTTCCTGTAAAATGCAAAATGCTTGTGAACATTATGCTGCCAGATTTGCTGCGAAAGAAGCTTTCGTAAAAGCTATGGGAACTGGTTTTGTGGGCTGTGCTCCTAAAGATGTGTTTGTTGTTAATGATGAACAGGGAGCTCCAGTAATGCGATTTTCAAAAGAAATTGAAGATAGACTTCAGAAACGCTTTGGAAAATATTTTGTTCATGTATCATTGAGTCATGAAAGGGAAAATGCTATAGCCTTTGTTGTTATAGAGAAGTTATAAAGATAATACTGGGCTGTTATCCTAAGTCTATATAAGGAGAGATTTTTATATGTTGCATAATAGTAAAACAGAAGAATCAAAAAAGAAGCTTTCTATTTCTTATTGGTCAAAGAAAAAGTGTATATGCCCTATTTGTAAAAAGAAGTTTGACAGAGAGGAAATGCTTTCTGGTGGAAACCGCATGATTGCTGGTGATTTAACAGACGAACTACATCGCAATTTTGAGCCTTCTGCAAAATACGGTATGGTATATCCTCTTATCTATAAAGTTGGAGCTTGCCCTTATTGTAATGCAGCTTTCCTTTGGAATGATTTTGAAACTATTGAGGATAGAAATACTATTGAGTCTGTATATAAGGATTCTGACAATCGTGAGAAAATAGTAAATAATCTTTTTCCTTATTTTGATTTGAAAAGACCTCGTACTCTCCTCGATGGTGCTGCAATGTATTATCTTGCTCTATTGTGTTATGAGAAAGCCGATATAAAGCATTCTCCTACATTTAAGAGAGCTATGATTTCTTTAAGGCTTGCATGGTTGTGTAATGACCTTGAGAAGGCATGTCCTCATCATAATTATGATTATGCAGCACAAGTATTTTATAGAAAGGCTTTATTTTTCTATCAGCAGACACTTTTGAAAGAGACTACGGGTGAAGAAGCTATTGCTAATGTTGGTCATCTAGGCCCTGATATTGATAAAAACTATGGATATGATGGAAGCATATATCTTTGTGGTTTCCTTG
>JAILNT010000175.1 GCA_024691265.1 Treponema sp.
TAAAGATTTCCGATACTATTTTGAATAAAAATGGTCCTTTAACAGAAGAAGAAAAGAAAATAATGGAAAATCATACCATTATAGGTGGTATTCTTGCTAAAAAAATTCTTGGTAATAATGTTTCTCCTAAAATGGTTCAAATGGCAAGTGATGTTGCCCGTTATCATCATGAAAGATGGGACGGAAAAGGATATCCAGACGGTCTTAAAGAAACTGAAATACCTGTTTGTGCCCGCATAATGGCTGTTGCAGATGTTTTTGATGCTCTTATTTCAAAAAGAGTTTATAAAGATGCCGTTTCGGTTGAAGAAGCCTTTGTTATGATGAAAAGTGAATCTGGAAGTCATTTTGACCCTGAAATTATAGATGTTTTTATGCAGCTTCATGAAGAATTATTGATAGAAACCTCAAAAAACTCTTAAGTATTTGTTTAGCTTGTACACAGTGTTTTTTTATGATATGCTATTCGATATTTTAGTAAATATTGAGCACTCTATATTTTTTTGCGTGTTCATCAGGAGATATTTGTTATGGCAGATCAGGCAGATCATAAATGCACATTGGACAAAATCATAAGCCTTTGTAAAAGACGTGGTTTTGTATATCAGGCTAGTGAAATCTATGGTGGACAGGCAGGTGCCTGGGATTACGGTCCTTTGGGTGTAGAATTTAAGAGAAACATTCAGAATGCATGGTGGCATTATATGACACAGCTTCATGATGATGTTATTGGTCTTGATTCTTCAATTTTTCAGCATCATACAACATGGAAAGCTTCTGGACATGTAGACCACTTTTCTGACCCTATGGTTGACTGTCTTGAATGTAATGCTCGTCACAGAGCAGATAAACTTATTGAAGATTGGTGTGCTGCAAATAATTTCACAACAGATAAGCCTGTTGATACAATGACTCATGAAGAAATGAAAGCTTTTATTGATGAGCACATTGATTGTCCTACTTGTAACAGCAAAAATAGAAAGTATACTCCAGTTCGTGAATTCAATCTTATGTTTAAGACATATCAGGGACCTATTGCAGATGAATCTCATCTTATCTATTTGCGTCCTGAGACTTGTCAGGGAATCTTTACAGATTTCAAGAATATTGTTCAGTCTAACCGTATGAAGGTTCCTTTTGGTGTTGCTCAGGTAGGTAAGTCATTCCGTAACGAGATTATTTTTAAGAACTTTATTTTCAGAACATGTGAATTTGAACAGATGGAAATGGAGTATTTCTGTAAGCCTGGTACAGAAGATGAAACTTTCGAGCGTTGGAGAAAAGAACGCTGGGCATTCTATTTGAAGTATGGTATTCCAGAAAATCAGCTCAAATGGCATCATCATGATAAGCTTGCTCACTATGCAAAAGATGCTTACGACATTACATACAATTTCCCAATCGGCTTTGAGGAAATTGAGGGTATTCATTCTCGTACAGACTTTGATTTGAGTCAGCATATGGAATACTCAAAGAAAGATTTGAGCTATATGGATCAGGAAGACGGCAATAAGAAGTATGTTCCTTATGTTGTTGAAACTTCTGCTGGTTTGAACCGTAATTTCCTTATGTTCTTGTGTGAAGCTTATGAAGAGCAGAATGTTGCTGCAGAAGGCGAGAAAGAAGATATAAGAACTGTTCTTCATCTTGACCCACGCTTAGCTCCTATAACAGTAGGTGTTCTTCCTTTGATGAAGAAAGATGGACTTGCTGAGAAGGCTAAGGAAATACAGCACATGTTGAAAGAAGATTTCGTTACTGATTATGACCAGAGTGGTACTGTTGGAAAACGTTATCGTCGTCAAGATGAAGTTGGTACTCCATTCTGCGTAACTGTAGATTATGATACTTTGGATAAAGAAAGTCCTAACTATGATACTGTAACTCTTCGTTATAGAGACAGTATGGAACAGGAAAGAGTTGCTTTGAAAGACCTTGTTGGAAAAATCCAGCAGGAGATTCGCAATTATAAGCCTGTTGTAAGAACAGACAGATAGTCTTTAGACTATTTATCTAATTTAATCAGGATTTTTTTATGGAATATGTAGCTCTTGGTGGAACTAATCTTTTGGTAAGTCATACGTCTTTTGGTGCTATGAGCTTAAGTGAGCTTCCTAGTGATGAAGATGCAGCACAGCTTGTTCATAAGGCTTATGAAGGCGGTATTAATTTTTTTGATACTGCACATTCTACTCCTGAAAGCGAAAGAAGATTAGGAAAAGTACTTCGTGGTATGCGTCATGATGTATTTCTTGCTACCAAATCTGATGCAAAAACAGCTGATGGGCTTGTAAAAGACCTTGAAGAAAGTCTTGAAGCTTTACAGTGTACTAATGTCGATTTATTCCAGATAGAAAATCCTGAAAAAGTTCCACTTATCGGAGCTGATGACGGACTTTATGCTGCTTTAGCTAGTCTGAAAGCTTCTGGTAAAGTGGGACATATTGGTGTTGTTACAGAGTCTTTAGAAATTGCAAGTCTTGTTGTAGACAGTGGTTTATATGAAACTCTACAGATGCCTTTTAATGTTCTTTGTGGAAAAGAAGCTCTTTCTATAGTTGAACGTTGTAATGATAAAGATATAGGCTTTATTGCAATGCAGCCTTTATGTGGAGGCGTTGTTTCAAATATTCCTATTGCTTACGGTTTTCTTAATCAGTTTGATAATGTTATTCCTGTTTGGGGTGTTCGTAATGGGGAAGAGCTTCAACAGATTTTATATTTTACAGAGCACCCACCTATTATTGATGATGCTTTTAAGCTTGAAGCAGAAAAATTACGCCAGTTTTTCAACTGACGTAACAATATAATTTGATTTTATAGCTTTTGTCCTGAAGATTCCTTGTCTATATCTTTATTTGGTACAAAAACTTTTGCAATGTCTTTTAATTCATTGTTATTCAAAACACGGACAATCTTTAAATCTGTTTCATTAGTTTTTATATATACAGGTTTACCATCTTTATAACTTCCAATTAATTGTACAATAGGTGTTCTTGGAGAAGTTGTTATAGTGTCTATAACCTGTGCTATCTTTCCATTTATAAGATATACATAAGAGCCTACAGGGAATAAACTTACACTACAAAGAAGTGCTTTTATTACAGTTGGGTCGTAATATTTTGATTCATTTCTTAACATTTCAACTATAGCTTCATAAGTTGATTTTGCTTCTCTATATTCTCTTGAAGATGTAATTGATTCATAAGAACATGCTACAAATATAATTTTTGCATAAATAGAAATCTTATCTCCTGTAAGCTTTCTTGGATATCCTGTTCCTCTTTCATTTTCATGATGATTTAGTACAGCATTTAAAATGTCATCTGAAAAACCATTATCATTGAGAATCTTAAAACTTAATAATGGGTGTGATTTTATTTTCGCCCTTTCATAAGCTGTAAGATTTTTATCAGTCATGTAAAACTGTGGAGGAAGTCTTATCATTCCTATTTCATGCAACATGCAGGCTACTGCAAGTTCTTCGAGTTTACTCAAAGGCATATTAAGATATAAGCCTAAAATTATTGCTATTATGGAAGACCGCACACTATGAGCAATAAGAAAGTCTTTAGAAATTTTTTTTATTGTTGGATTTATTCTAAGAATGAATCTTTTATTGTTCTGTACGTAGCTACACAAATCTTTTGCTGCTGCAAATACATCTTCAGAGTCAAATTCTTTATGTGTTGCATAATGAGTATAGATGTCTAATATATAGTCCGCATAAGCATTATATACAGCTTTTGCAGTTGTCATCTTTTCTTCATCGTGTTCATAAGGGTTTTGTGTATCAGAAATATTTGTTAAATCAAAATTATCAAGAGTTTCTTTTAGTTTTTCGTAAGGTTTTTTAGTGTCCTTATTACGGGCTGCGTCTTCATCTGCTTTTGACGGCGTAATAGCAGCAAGACCTATAACGCCATTGGAATATACTTTATCAAATCTCCATTTATTAAGAAGTTTTATTAAAGAACTTGAGAAAGGAACAACTTTATCTATAAGTTGAAAAGACTTATCTAAATAAACATTTTCTGTATATCTTGTATCAACTTTTATGTCTTTTACATTATATTCGTTCATTAAAACCCTCTTCTATTTACAATTATATCGGTAGATATGTGGCTTTTGTAAAGATATGCGGACAAAAAAAAAGTTGAAAAACTCTCACACAGTTTCTCAACTTCATATGATAAAAGAAAGCCAGAATAAGGAGGGCATTCCTTGGGCCATCTGGATGTTGTTTTGATCCAAGTAACTTTTATCACCAGACAAATAAATTATCGGGTGATAAAAAGCAAACTTTAGAGATTTTGTAGATTTTTTTGATATTTTTTTATTGCTTTTAGCAATTCTTGATAAACAACTTTGCTTCTTGTTATATTTTGCTTTTCAATTTGTACTGGCATCGCTGTTTTATTTAATATTTCTGTAAGTTGTTTTTCCGTTGGAAATATTAAAGCTGCAACTTGTTTCATCTCGCTTTTAGCAATTTCCATGTCGATAGCTGATAGCTTTGAAAATACACTGTTATAATCTGCTAAAGGTTTCTTTAGTGCATTTTCTGCAATAGATATGCCTTTTTTTGCTGTTGCTGCAAGATTTTCAAGTTGTCTTTTGAAATCTTTTATCGCTTCATCAAACTTTTGTTCAGGGTATGCAACGGTTTTATTATTTTCTGCATTTTTGAAGAAGCTTTTTCTAAGTTCTGTTTTTTCAGGTCGTTTCAAAAATTCTTCAAGTGGATAATAATTTATACCAGGAATATTAAGACTATTTGCTGTTAAACTATATGTCTTTTGTTCTTTGTATTTTGCTATGTTACTTTCAAACCACCAGGCATACATTTTCATTTTGTCATCGGTTATTATGTCTTTTCCTGTATAGTCTTTTTCAATAATAGGATTATTTATATACAAGGCTCTTGTTGTTGAAGTTTCAGCACTTTCTATTTTTGTTGAACTAGCATGGATATTTTCTTCGAATGAACAACCTCTTACGTGTGTGTTTTTACCTGAATAGCCTAAATCTAGTCCGGCGACAAATATTTCTTTACAGCCTGTTATTCTTGCAAAATCCCAGGCTGTTGTCGATACAGAACCTCCAGCTCCAAGTTCTCCTTTCTTGTAAAATATACTTTCAAAATATTTTCCTAAAGGGAATAAAGAAGAGCACATTATTATTTCTTTGCAGTCAAATCTTAAGGCAGCCGGATATACTGCGGATTCTGCTATAAGTATAGACGATTTTGCTTTTAATCCTGCTATATGCCTGTATGCCCAATACTGTGGGTCTACAAGTACTATAAAATCAGGTTCTACACCAGCCTTCAGGCAAGTTCGTAAAGCTGTATCTACACAAACTATTATAGCTCGTTTTTTTATTTCTTTTAGATGTGGTAATAAACTTTCAAGACTTGGACCTGCTGCAATCATTACAACAGGTAATGTTTCATTTTGAAAAAAAGCTGCATTTATATATCTTGCAATTCCGTCACTTTTTCCAAATTGTATAAGATTTTTGCAGCTGTTGTACATCCACCTTTTTGAAAACTGTTCTAAAGTATGTGCATTAATATCTGCTTTTCTTAGATTGCGTTTTATTAATTCTGTTAAATTAGCAAAATATTGTGAAGCATGTGCGATTTGAGCGGCTTGTATGAATATTTGACAATGCTTTATATCATATTGATTCAGAACAGATATTACATCATGTTCCTGTGCAGCTACTGCAAATACGCATTCTTTGTGATTAAGAGTATCTTTCCAATCTGCAAGACAAAAAGCTGCAAAAAGATAATTTATATCAGGTTCTATGATAATTACAGGACGGTTAGGGTATTTTCTTGCAAAGGCTTGTACTTGATAACCTAAACCAAATGCACAAAAGACTCCTGCAGCTTCTTTACCGTCTGGAATTGTTGCAACTGAAGATTCTGCTTCTCTTATTGGATTGTAGGCAGAATGAAGCCTTAACTTAAATTCCGATGCTGTTGGAATGCCGGTTTTTGAAATTGATATTTCCCAGTTTGGCTTATTTTGGGGAAATGCTATTGCTTCTGAATCAGAAATTTGTAAATTACAGAAAGCTTCTATTTGCTTTTCAAAAAACGGTATAAGTTTGGGAAAGCGTTTTTTGAAAAGCTCTATGTTACTGTTCCAGAAATTAGAAATATTATTATTCAAGGGTGAGTTCAATTGTCATATTCTCCGTTACA
>JAILNT010000194.1 GCA_024691265.1 Treponema sp.
AGTTTTTATTCTTTGATGATTCTAAGATCATATTCTCCACTTAATGCCTGTATATTAGCTTTAATCTTCAAATTTACATTTAAAGCATTTGCTTACACACAAAGTAACGACTGGATAGTTCATTCTTCATCAGCAAAATGACATATTTTGCCATATTTCATATATGAATGCTTCAGATTATTATAAAAATCATCATCAAGAATATATTGGTTAACAGGCGTACTACCACGATATATTGTTCTACAATGGACAATACTCTCATTCCTCAACAATAATTGTGGCGAATACCATCTCTCAGACATTTCGATTGTTTTATTCCCGTTTTTTATGAAAGAATAAAGTATTGATCTGTCACTTTCTGTAAGTTCATCTATGTATGACCATAATTTTTCCATAGCCTCACGTTCATCTCTGTCTTTATACTTCTTATGTTCCTTTGCATAACATTTTCTTTCAGAAAGAGTTCTATAAAAATAAACAACAAACTCAATAATAAGGAAAAATATTCCAGCACATAGCAAATAAAATCCGACATCCGTAATTTTATTTATTATCCAATTGTTTTCTGGCACAACCAAATATACAACAGCAGAAAAAACCAAGCTCAATACTGTAGGAATTAAATGCTTTTCAAAAAATATTTTAAGTACATCAATAAACTTTTCCATATTACCACCTAACATCTGAAACGAATTTATTTTTTGTGCCTACGAGAATTAACAGAAATGGAACTGCTATAATGCAGATCCATTTCTTTCTGATTATCCAACTAATCTCTTAAATCCACTATATAAATTGTCCGTTATATACGGATGCAATTCAAGCTTTGTTTCGGTCTCTTTCAGTTCTTCAATAGATACTTCATCTACACATTTCTGTAAATCAAGCCTTTGAAGTACCTTTTTTGTATATGGTCGCTTTGCATCCTGAAATGATATCGAATACAAAAAGTTCTGCACTGATTCACAATTCAATAACAGCATACATGTATATGCTTCATCGTAAGTATCAAATGATAAGAAATAAGTTGTATCATCAAGCATAATAGGATGGTCAACTTCGTTTTCATTGTAAAGCAAACTAAACAACGGTTTCTTATAAAATCCAGATATCCCAACTTTATATTTTGCATAAGAATAATCTCCTACACCAAACATACTAAATGCTGGTGCACCGCTATAAATGGAACTTTTCCGCGCATCAAATAATGGTTTATTCTTTTCCAAATAATCCCATGTATTCGGTGCAATCGTCTCAATATATGACGTATCTTCTCTTGCTTTTTTTTGTGTAACTATAACATATTTCTTAAACCCTTTACATATTATAGGCTTCTTGAAACTACTGCTCTTTAATAGCGGAAAAACTAATGTTTCTTCTAATTCTATCTCTTCCTTTTTTTTGTTTTTATATCTATCTTTATCTATTTTTTCTAATTCCATGATACTTGAACAATCATGTTTAACACCCTGACGCCATTCATATTGACAGTTGCCCTCTAAATCCTTTACACCATCAGCCTCTGTCGAAAGAATCCCACATTCTGATTTTATTATGCTCTGCACTCTGTTGGGAAAATAGAAATCGGAAACTTCACATATAACATTCGTTTTATTATCTCTTGTCAGCTTTACTACAAAAAGACACGCTGATGCACTTATACCAAATATTTTATTAGCGTTAAAATTAAGCATCTTGATGTATTCTGTTTTTGTTGCTGTTCGGTCTAATTCTTGTAAAACATTTCTTGCAACGGATGTTTTGCAAAGCATAGCTATTACTGCATTTGTATCCTTAAACGCATTTATTAGCTGAATAATTATGTATTCACAAATATCAAAATTGCTTGCCCCCGTTATGGCGTCTGTTCCTGATAATTTCTTAAAATTGATTTTTTCAGGCAAATTAAAATTCAATTCCGAGTTCGTAGCCCATGGTGGGTTTCCTACTACCAAAGTTTCATTTCCACATTCTGAAAACTTATTTAAATCATATCCAAAGAAATTTTCGCACTCAATAACGAGACGGTCATCTTTATTGTTTCTTTTGCATATATCGCAATATTCTTGATTTATTTCAATACCAACCACGTTTTTGCAACTATCAAACTGCTTTAAAGATGCTCCAATAAAATTTCCTATCCCTGCCGTTGGTTCTATGATTACCTTCGGTCTCAACCCTAAATAATCATGAAGATATTTACATACATCATTTGCAAAATCACTTGGAGTCTGATAATCTCCAAATTCCTTTTTCAATGCGTTACC
>JAILNT010000209.1 GCA_024691265.1 Treponema sp.
GGGATAAATTAGCAGAAAAAGTTTTTTACTCTTTCTTTAAGTATGCTGTTTCATAAGCATTAGAAGTCTTAAAGGCTACTACAGATTCAACAGTTGCAGGAGTTGCTGTAGAAGGAGAAGCTCCGTCTACAGACTGTACATTCTGTAAAACAGAAGTTGTCTCACTCGTCCAGTTATTACTTGACTCAAGTGAAATTGTGTTTTCCTTGAGGGCGTAATGACCGCTTCCAACTGAAGGAATAATCATGAAGTCCCAAGAAGCAGAACTTGAAGAAGCAGGAGCAGCTGTTCTGTATGCATACTTCACAGCATTTGCAGTATTTGCCTTGTTAAGATAAGTCATTGTAGGAACATAACTTTCCCCGTCATAGTATACAGAAATACTACCGTATGAAAGAGAACCATTATCGTCAACAACTTCTTCACTAGCAAAGTTATAGCTGCCTGAAGAATATTTTCCGAAGAGATAACACATCTCGCCATCTTCATTGTTGTACATAATATGAATATTGTTAGCTCCATCAATCTTCATGCTTACCTCTCCAGAACAAGTTTTTCCAGTAGAAATTCTCGTCCACTGACTTGCAAGCGAAGGCTCGCTAGAAGAAGCTACAGCAACACGAAGCTCTGAATTATTACCGTCATAATAAGCAACTACAGGATAGCCCTCTGTTGTTACATCTATTGCAGCAGAAGAACCTGCAGAAGAAGACTGGTCATCTGCAGCAGAGAAAGAAGTTAAATCAGCAGTTGCTTCTCCTCCAACAACATTCATATCACCCTTATAAATAGTCGCTGTAATACTACCAATATTGTCACTTGTTAAGAAGCTAACGGCTTTATCCCAACCAATTGTCGCAGCACTACCATTATCATCTGTACCAGATACAGCCGTAATAGTTCTAAGCTCAATCTTGTAAGAACCATTAGTATTCAAAAGAATTGCTACAGTATCTCCTACTTCAGGATTCAAAGCACCATCATAGAAACTTAACCCACTATAAGAAAGTGAAGTTGTACTATAACTATTTGCAGAAGTGATATTGGTATTTATTACAAAAATTTCTGTAGAATAAACAGCACTATTGCGATATGTTCTAGCTTTAGACGCATCACCTATATCATCTTTGGAAACTGCGGAATGAATGTAATCAAAACTTGCAAGAACATTGTTGTATACATTCACAACTTCCTTATATGTTTTTCCTGCTGTTACACCACTGACAGTATTACTCTGTGTAAATGTGTGCAACCTATCCTGTCCAGTATAGCCACCGTCAAGGACAACCCAACCATTTATAGCTCCACTGTTATAATTAAATTTGCTTTCATCACTTATATCTACTACTGAATATTTGAGGCTTTCAGAAACATTGTCATACCAGATATTGTGCAAATAGTTACCATAACGGGCAGATTGAGGATTCTCGAACGAACCGAGGCGACGATTTACGTCATAGCTTTCAAGGCTATAGTACGATGTTTTGTTGCCGCTAGAATCCAGATTGAATGTCGGGTTTCCATCAACAGTTGCCGTATATCCTGAATATGATGTTGAATTCGTCATAAAATCAGACGGCAAGTTGATTGAGCCTGAACCACCGACAATATGAGTACTAGACATACCGTTTCTACCGAATGTACCACCCGAACCCTGATGTTCAGGAATGAATGTTATGTTGGCACCACCACTAGTTCCTTTCTGGTCAAATGCGATTCCTGTATAAACAGAAGGCTGATCATAGCATCGGAATACGGCAGATGAAATTCCACCCAAGCCCTTGTTTATCATTATGTTCGAATTCGACTGAGCAGCCCATGACGCATAGAGATTTCCATCTTTGTCGGCAGTCATTACCGGCTGCTGAAGCTCTGCACCGTCGCTAGTATTGTTGAAGTAATTACCAAGATTCCATACGCTCAAATATCTATTATCTGCTGCAGTGTATTTTGTAGAACTTCCTCCCATCTTGAATTCTTCAGAATTATAAGCTTCACTATCAGAATTACTGTTATTCAAAGATGAAGTTCCACATGTTACAGTCAAAGCCCCGGAACGAGCAGGCACAGTCATTGTAAATGAAGCCCTTGCTGTTGCAGAACTATTTGTAGCAGTATAAGAAGTTTCTGTATTATTAGAACCTACAGTCCATGTACCTGCTGTTCCAAAATTAAAGCCTTCAACAGTAAGAGTTTCACCCTCTGCAACTGCATAACGACCGATATAAGAACGATTCATTGTACCGCCAGAAATTGTATCTTCTCTTGTAATATCTGTGATATATGGAACTACACTAATTTTATAGTAATTAGTTTTTGTGTCAGAACTTGTTTGTGTACTGCTTGCATCACTTTCAAGAGCAGAATCTGAAACAGTCTTTGCCTGTGTTGCTTTTACAGCAATAACCTTGCTTGAAGCATTTCCAAAATATGCAGTATCAAGCAATAAAGTCCAGTTTGCAGTGTGTCCGCTCTGGCTAATCTCTCCATCATCTTCAACAGTTAAATTATAACCGTTGCTTGAAAGGTCGCCATCAGAAGACCAGCTAGCAGATTTTGCTGTATAGCTACTTGTCGCTATATTTTCCCCAGCATAAGAAATAGTTACAGAAGCAAGTCTCTGGTCATCATATATACTACCTGTTAGTTTTACTACACCTGAAACAGAAGGAATTGTTCCAAGGTCTATATGACCCATTGCTGTACTATCATTGTAATAAATAGAATTATCAGATGAACTTGTCCAGTAGAATGGATTTATAGAGCTTGTAGGATTAACTTCGTCAACAACATCAATTATAAAGTCACTTACATAAAGAACACAGTTCTGGCTGTCTTTTCCCTGTGTTTTTTCTTCTGTAGCGTCCCAGAATGTAAATGACATTTGCTTTCCGCTGCCGTCTGTAGTAGATGAAAGCTCATCTTCAGAACTTACACCTGCAACCGTTGTGCTATCAAGAATAAAGCCATACATAGAATAGCTCATTCCATAATTTGTAACATAATTTGAATTGTATGCAGCATCAGTGAAAGTTACAGAATTGCTATCAGAGAATGCAACTGTTGCACTAGTTGAACTAATAGAAGAAAGTGAAACGTCACTATCAAGCAGAGCATCTCCGCTTCCTTCTACAGGACTTGTAGTTGTTGAACTTGCATCTTGCTTGAATACCATCTTCAAGCCATTATTACCGCCTGTAAACTCTCCAATAACAGCAAGTTTATCTTTAATAGCAAAGGCTGAATCATATCCATAGCTACTAGCTGCTGTTTTAAGAGTATTTGTTGAAGAATATTCGTTAGAAGAATCTACACTCATTGCATAGCCCTGGAATTCAGAAAGTGACCATGAATCATCACCATTCAAATCTGTTCCAAGATAAACTTTTGCAAGGCGAGGAACATTATTTACAATTTCCGCACTCTGAACATATTGAGAAACATTACCAGCTTCATCAAATGCAAGAATTACAAGGGAAACAGGACCGTCTGCCATATTGCCGGAATGAATTGAAGCTGTCCATGACCATGAAGAACCAGAACTCTTGAATGTTTCAGGCATTCCGTCTCCATCGTCTGTTGTTGAGAAATTCCATGAGAAGCCATTATTATAGCTTGCAGTAGCAGCTTCTGTTGTAGCATCAATAACCTGAGCATAAGGGAAAGCGGCTGTAGTTGCAGTTCCGTCTGTTGCAGAAGCAAATGTAACCTTACCAGTACTGCTATCGATTGCAGTAATTACACGGTAAAGACCTCCGATATAAATAAGTCCACCATTTCTTATATGGCTGTTACCTGTAATATCTTCTGAATTTGAAGGGGTAAAGCTTGTTGTATCTTCCTGACTTCCTTCAATTCCGCTCTTTCCGTACATATAATAACTTGAAGAATCTTGTGTTATTTCAAAACTATCAAGATTATCTTTTATAATTTCCTTGCTAGAAGAAAGCATAGGATCAAGAATGCACTCATTTCCAGAAGTTAAAACATCATCTTCACCACGCATAAAGTAGAATACAATCTTTTCTACTCCAGAACCTGTATCTGTTGAAGTTCCGCTAATCTTATAAGAGAAATTAGAATCTTCAATATCTGTTCTTGTTGAAGCAGAAGCAAATGCTTCATCATTACCCTTTATAGAAGAAAGAGTTGGAGCCTCATTATCAATATAAAGAGAATAAGTTGCTGTTGAAGAATGTGCAGTACCACTTGTTGAATTATCATAGGCTTCAACAGTATATGTTACGCTTGAAGATGATTTATCTACTGGAATATAAATTATTGCAGTATTAGCAGTAGATGAAGAATCCACATAATAATCAGTATTTACAGTAAGCTTAGAAGAATTCTTTTTTACTGAAATTGTACTTGTATCTATTCCAGATTCATCTGTAAATGTAGAAACAATATACCAGTCACCTTTCAAATACATTCCTGATGTATAAGAATTTGTTGCAGATGCTGTTGCATTTGTAAAGCTTGTTCCATCTGTATAGCTTGAGCCGTTATCATATTGAGCCAAAATAGAGCTATAAGTTGGAGCATTCTTATCAATATATATTGTATAAGAGCTAGACCAGGCACCAATTTTTCCAAGAGCATTAACAGCACAAGCCCTTACTCTTATCTCTCTTATATCGTCACTATCGTCATCATCAGGGTCAAGACCATTATTTGTATTAATGCTTATATTCCATGAAGAAGAAGACTTTGAAGCCTTTATACCCCACCAGTTACTACTAGTTGTTTCACTAGTCCAGCCTGTTATTTCAGTTACATCAGAATTATTAGACTGAACATTTGTTAAAAGACTTTCAGCATCAACAATAGTATATCCGTCAGCACAAGATTCAAGATAAGTTGAATCATCAGAATCGAAAGAACCGTCATTGTCGTAATCTATCTGAAGATAAACAGAATCAACTGTAGTAGTTCCGCTTGGAATTTCTATAGCACCAGAAAGTCTTATTGTACCACTTAATGTGATGTAAGATTTTCCAGAATCATAATCATCTTCAGTAGGATAAGTAAAGGTTGTTACAGGCTTATCAGCATCAGGATTATGCTTCAAGCTAGACTTTAGAATACTTGCATTTCCAAGAGCATCTTTTGCCCTGAAATATACAGGTATTGTATATATACCGTCTGAATAAGAGCTGTAATAACTATCACTATCATAATTTTCAAGACTTGGGTTACTAGAAGAATCCAATACAAATTCCCACTGTAAAACAGAAGTTGTTTTTGTATTTCCACCCCAGAAACCTGTTCCTGAGCTAAGAGCCAAAAGTTCTGTATCGCTTAAAGCCTGCTGTTCAGTTGTAGGAATCATGTATTCAATAGACTCTACAGTTGAACCACCTGTATCAGTAGAAGAACCTACAAGACTTATACTGCCTGTAACCTCTTCAGAAGAAGATGGGCTTGTGAGATTAATTGTAGGACCTGTATTATCCAACATGAATGTGAAAGAGTTACTTCCAGAAAGTCCACTATTATCATAAGAAGTTACTTTTACTGTAATAGAACCCGTTGTAAATGAGCTTAAAGGAATATCCCTTATATACCAGCTTGCAGAAGTTGAGCTTGTTGTAGTGTCGAATTCATCGCTATCAACTGTATAAGATGAATAATCTGTGTCTGCAATCGTTGAAGCTGTTGTATAATACAAAACACTATCTGTACTTGTACTTGAAGTTAAAGTTGCAATAATGCCGGCAATACCGTTTGCATCACTAGCAGTTATCTTAAAGTCAACAGTATTTGTATCTCCACCAAGAACAAGACCTGTAGAAATAGAAGTTGAAACTTCTTCATTATCTACTGTTGTAACATAAACCGCACTGTCTACAGTAGGAGAATTACTGTCGGCATTGTAATTCAAAGCATCCGTATTATCCACAGTAGACGTATCAGCAGAAAGATAAAGATAAGGAACATACTTTACAGTATAACTTGTTGAATCCTCTGCGGTAACGCTTTCAGCTTCTTTTCCTGTATAGAACACAGCACCGTTATTATCTACTACATAGAAATATACAGTATGTGCTCCATCGTTTGTATCATAAGGAGTGAAAGTCCATTCACCAGTAGAGCTATCAAATGTTGTTATATCATAAGAAGCAGAAGCTACGGCAACCTTAGTTGTTATAGTTGTTCCGCTTGTTTCACTTGTAACAGAGCTTGAATCAATAGCTGTAAGCTGACTTGTTGTTGCAATAAATGTAGTTACAACAGAATTGTCAGAAGAATCATCATCTGAAATACTACCAGAAATTTGAGCATTTTCACCATTCTTTAAAACATAGCTATCATTATAACTAGAAAGGCTTGTTACCTTTATTGTAGGTCGGTCTGAATCCTGCTTTGTTATAACAGTTTTACTTGCAGTTCCTTCATTTCCAGCCTTATCAGTCATAGTAAGCCTAAATGTTACAGAGCTTCCATCACTAACTTTTGTTGTATCAAATACACTAGAAGTCCATGAATAGCTTGTAGAACCGTCTGTAATAGAATATTCTTCAACTTCTTCACTGCTATCATCAAGAAGCTTTATCACTGTCCAGCTTGAAGAATCAGAAACATCTCCTGTTGTATATTCAAGCTTTATCTTACTAAGATTTGTATCTTTTGCAGTTCCTGTCAAAGTAAGGTCTTTATTAACCTGAATGCCATCTGTTGAAGAATCTGCATCTGTTATAGTGCTAAATGAACCTGTTGGAGCTGTTGTATCATATTCCAAAGAGAAAAGATTTACATTTGTAGCATTTCCAACATTATCACTAACAGTTACGGCAACCGTCCCTGTTGAGAAATTAGCCTTTGGAATTACAAGAGTCCATGTACTATCTTCTTTTGTTGCTTTTACAGAACTATCTGTTTTTAATACAACACTTCCAATTCCTGAAGAAACTTTTGAATCAGAATCAGCAGAAAGAGTCTGTTCTGTGTCGCTTGCTGTAAGCTTAACAGTAACAGATTCTGTACTGCTATTTACATATTTTACAAATGAAGAAGAAAGACTTGTTTCATCATCTACAGATACAAGCTCAATATTATCAGAATCAGGAGCCTGAGAATCAAAATAAGCAACTAAAGAAGATGTCCAATATGTAATATTTCCTGCAGTATCTGTTGCACGGAAATAAATATAATTCTTTGCATAATCGCTTGAAAGAACTGCTGTTGCAGAACCATTCCATGCAGTAGATGAAGAAGAACTTGAAGAGGACATTGTACTCCAGCTTCCGCTTTCATCATAACTAGCTTTTGTAGATACCTGATATTCTACAGAAGAAATACCACTAGTTGCATCTGTTACACCAGCTCTAATTGTTACAGAAGAATTCTTATACCAAACACGAGTTACAGTTTCATCGTTTTCAGTAGCCTCATCTGTATAAGTATAAGCTGTAGTTGTTATTGTTGGAATAAGACTACTTGAAGATACACTTGAACTATCAGTTGAATCATAAGCAGTTGTTCCAAATACAGGAGCTACAGTATCTATTGTAACTGACCGAGTAAGCTCTTTTGTTTTAAAAGCTACATCAGTAGCCGTAATTGTAAAGTCATAGCTTCTATCAGAAAGATTAAGTTTACTTAAATCAAGCGACCAGTTATAGTCACTTGGTTCCGATGTTGCAGCAGTAAGACTTATAAGAGAATCTTCATCACTACTGCTTAAAGTTTGATTATTACCATCTGCATCAGTGTAAGAAACAGAAATAGAAGCTAATTCATTAGTATCCCATGCTTTTCCAGTAAGAGTAATAGCTTCATTTGTAGTTACGCTTGCACTATGACTTTCAGTTAAATTTGGAGCTGCTGTATCATATACAAAGCTCACAGTATCAGAAGTTGTTTCATGACCAAGATAATCTGTTGCAACTACATAAATTTCAAAAGCACCCTCGCTATCTCCTAATGAAAGATTTTCAACTTTCCATGAAATATCACTACCAACAGTAGAAGAAAGAGTAACTTCCTCGCCGTCGTATAATTTTGTACCAGATTTTGTAAGAGTATATTTTAAGCTCTTTATGCCAGAACCTTCTTCTGTGAAGGTTCCCTGTATTGTTTTTGTTGTAGAAGAAACAATTTCATCTGCAGAAGGGCTTATAATACTAACTACAGGAGCTGTTGTATCAACAACTAAAGTAAATGTATAGCTTGTACTTCTTCCAGCCTTATCTGTTACAGTTAAAGTATAAACATAGCTTCCATCTGTAGAACCATCATTTACAATTTCCCATGTATTATCAGAAAGTGTAAGTTCTGTTTCTTCATTGTTTAATGTATAACTAATCTTAGAAAGATAAGTTTCTGTTACTTCTCCAGAGAAAGTAACTTTACCAGTTGAATAATATTTTTCGCCAGATTCAACGGTCGTATCAGTTAAGGCATTTACATCACTATCATATAATTTTACACCAGTGTCAGGCGTCATAGTAATTGTTGAAGAAGGAGTATCCATATCAACTGTAATAGCTTTTGATGTTGTTGTGGAATTTCCTGCAACATCAGTTGCTACAAAAGAAACAGTATGTTCACCTGCTGTTGTAATTTCAGATAAATCTACACTTGCAGACCAAGTTCCCTTACTTGTATTCATAGAAACCTGAGTAGCATTACTAGTATCTGTATCAATATAATATTTTATGCTTTCAATTCCACTTACTGTATCAGACATAGTTCCTGTAAATGAAATTGATTCTGCATCATCTCCACCTTTTTTATAAACAGCAGTGTTGTTTGTAACAATATCTGCACTTCCATCTATTGTAGATAATTTTATAATAGGAGCCGTTGTATCAACATAATAACTAATAGAATATGTACTTGCTTGTCCGTAAGCATCTGTTGCCGTATAAACAACAGAATAATTACCATCAGCTTCTGGAACAGTTATTTTATCAGTAAGATTAAATGTAGTTGAATCATCTTCAGACTCTGTAACAGAAAGAGTACTTGTACCATCACCAGAAGAAGTTACAGTTAAACCTCCACTTCCATCTGTTATGGTTGCAGAAACGTCAAAACTAGAACTATATGTATTTCCGCTTGAAGGAGTTACATTACTGAATTCAGGTGCTCCGTCATCAATAGCAACAGCAAATACAGAATCTTTAAGAGTTGCATAAGATGTTTCATTTGCTGTATCGGTAACAACAAATTTCAAATCATATAAAGCTTCAGAAAGAGAAGCAGAAGCAGAAGCAAAAGAAACATTAGAAAGAGAATATGAAGTTGAATTTATATTTTCCTTTGTAAATAAAGCTTTATATTCACTGTCAGCTTCAGAATGCTTTTTGTAATAAATTACAACAGAACTTATTCCGTCATCATCTGTAACTGTTCCTAAAAGTTGATTATTGCTTTTTGTTCCAAAAATATTTGTTACAGAAACATTTGAATCAGCATAAGCGGCTTTTATACCAGCTGCATCAGTAATTTCTTTATTTGCATTACTCAAAGTTACGCTAGGAGCATCTGTAGACTGGTCAAGCTTGTAAGAACCTGTATAGCTTCCTGTATTTCCAGCCTTATCAGTTGCAGAAACTGTAAGAGTAAGAGTATCACCGTCATTAAAAGCAGTTGTATCTATACTAGAAGCAGAGAAAGTATAACCTGATGTTAAACTTTCAGAACTAGAATTACCGCTTGCATCTTTTAAAGTGTAGCTCACAGAAGTTATTCCAGATAAATCACTTATAGTTCCATTAAAATTGATTTTTCCGTTAAGACAAATAGAACTATTTCCATCTGAATCCGTAACAGTAACATAAGGAGTCAAACTTGAAAGGCTGACTTCAGGAGCTGTCGTATCAAGATGAATAGAACGGGAAGCTTCTGCAGAAGTATTATTACTAGAATCAGTTGCAGAAATAGCGATTGTATAAAGATAATTTACATCAGAATTATCTGCTGTAAATTCATGATAGCCAGAACCCTTTGTAATATCCAATGTCCATGCATAATCATCAGAATAACTTGCAGTTGTGCTGCCTGTTATTGTTGAATAAGCAGAAGGAACAGTGCTTGAATCTTCACTTGTAATAGTAAGAGTATAATTTACAGTAACATCATCTTCACCAGAAGCCGGAACTGCAGTACCTGTAAAGGTAAGACCTGCGGTTGTGTTTATATAAGAAAGAGAAGCAGGGCTTTCAATCTTTACTGTTGGAGGATTACCAGAAGCACTTAATTTAAAGCCGTAATAACCAGAATTAGGCTCTAAATCCAAACTTCCAGTATCTTCACCAGAAATAAGAATTAAATATGTACTTCCTTCTGCAAGTTCTGTTGGTAAAGTAAGAGACCATGTATAGCTTTCTACAGAACCAGAAGAATAAGAAGAATTATTTGCAAAATTGTAAACAGGGAAATCTGTGCTTACTTCATGGTCATCTGTTGCAGCAAAAGATTCTGGGTCAGCAACTATATTTTCTATTTCTTCACTGCTTTCACTTCCTGTAACCTTATACCAGTAAGCTTTTAATGTTGCAGGCTTAATATAATTACCATCTGCACCAGGGCTTACTGTAACAGTAACTTTCTGACCAGAAACTGCAGAAAGATTAGCAAGAGCAGACATATTTGCAGCAGAATAACCGGCAATAGCGTATGTAGGACTTGCATTTTTATCAAGTGTGAAATATGTTCCAGTCTGTTCTATGCTTGCAAGCTTAGTTTTAACTTCCGCAACTTCTGATTCACTAAGAGATTCTGTAGAGCAATCATAAGTTCCGTTAATAATTTCCATAAGCTCTGTAACAGTAACGCTTGAAAGCAAGCTATCTTCACTATAATCATCATATAAATAGCAACTTGTAGACTGATTACCAGCTTCATCTGTTAATGTTATTTCACAATAATAAGGGCTTGTCTGTGCATCATCAGCAGAACCATAAATAGAATTATAGTTATCATAGATAGTACCTGTACTGCTATCAGAATATTTTGCAATTACAACACTTGTACCGCCGGCTGTGCTTACATTTGTGCTTGTATAAGAACCGTATTCAACAGATTTATCTGCATTATATACAGCAACTTCCATTTGTGAGATTGTATGGTCATCTGCTATCTCACCTGTAATTTTGAAAGTTTTTCCGTATGCAGTAGGATTAGAAGAATCAACAGAAGCAGGGCTCTTCAATATGAAAACAGGGGCTGTATTATCTATTTCAAATTTGCGTGAAACTTCACCTGAAGAACGACCTGAACCATCATAAGCTGTAATAGTTGCAGTCCATTCACCATCTTCAAGGTCACCTTTCTTAAAATCATAAGACCAGGTATTCCCCTTTATAGAAGCGTAAATTGCGTCTTTTGTATATGTAACGGAATTAGAAAGACTTGCATAACTTAATATAATTTTTACAGAAGTAACGCCTGTATCATCGTCACAACTTCCGGCAAGAGAAAAATCACCGCTTATAACAGAATTAAGTTCAACGGAAGTAATACTTAAAGTAGGAGATTCTGTATCAACTTCATCTCCAAGACCAACTTCACAGGCAGAAAATACCAATGAAACAAGAGCAATAAGTATTGGTAAAACAAAAACTTTTTTAAGACCATACATACGCATAAACCCCTTCACTACAAATAGCATTTTATAAATAAACAAGCGTGATAAACTCTCTACTTTCTATAACTCTTGTTTTATATTTTTATATATTTTCTATAATTAATATCTTTTAGAATACATTTACCCTTGCACCTACAGAAATCTGGAATACCATATTTTCAACACTTGAGTTACCCGAAGAAGAAATATCAGACGGGATAAACCAAAGCTGAGGTTCTGTGTAAAGTGAGAAAGTACGGAACATCTTTCTTCCGTAAATAGTCACCTTAGGGAATTCAAGCTGAGCTATAAGAGCTGAAAGAATCTGAGCTTCTCCACTACCACTTTCATCAAAACGAGTAAAGTTTGCTCCTATAGCAAGAGAACTTGAAAGCCAGCTCCAATCCGGCCCAAATAAAGACCTGAAAGGCAAATAACCAACATTTGCAAGAATCTTAAGCCCCATTACATTGCTGCCACCGTATCTCATGTTAGTTTTGCGGAACATATTTCTTTGTGACTGTGTAAACTGTCCCCATTGAGCCTGAAGTTTTACGTTATCATCAAAGAAAGTTAATCCCACACCAACATTAAAGAGAGTTGCACCCCAGAATTGACTATCAAAATACAAGCCCTGAATAAAGCCTGGAATCTCATAAGCTCCCTTATCACCTTTTCTTAAAGAAAGAGTTACTCTCTTTAAGCCGATATTGTCTGCTGCAAGACCTGAAAATTCTAACTTCTGGTTATATCTTCCGCCTGCATCTGGAGCTATAAGTCTTACAGTAGGCTTTGTGTGGTCAATCTGAACAATGGCACGAGTTACACTTGTTGCACCATCTATTGCAGTTGCCTTTACAAGTATGAAGTGGAAACCTTCTTTCATGTCTTCATTTTCGATTCTGTACTTCCATTCATTTTTGTTTTTAGCTACAGTTTTGAATGTTCTTCCATTGTCGAAACTGATTTCAATAGATTCAATTTCCTTTGTGCTTAAAAGCTCTTTTATTTCTTTCTTTTTAAGTCCAGCTTTTTCTTCTTCCGGAATATCATCTTCTGTGAATACATAACCTGCACGACCACGAAGATAAGGGCGGTTATAAGCAAAATCACCATAAACAAATTCATTAGAAGCAAAATTATCTATAGTTACCCAGCAACCCAAAGCCGTATATTCAATATTTTCTAAAGGAGAAAGTATTCTGTCTTTTTCAGTTACAGCTGCCACCTGAATTGAATGGATTCCATCTGTAAGAGAAACAGCATCAGGGCCTAAAGAAAACTTGTAATAACCAGATTCAGAAAGTTTTGTAACCGCAACAGGAACGTTATCAACTAAAAGCTCAAGACTTCCAACTTCATGTTCACTTTCTACCTGACCATAAATATTGAAATCACCCTGCAAATGCTGTCCGTTCAAAGGATAAAGCAAAGAAACTTCTGCCACAGGAGATTCTTTATCAAGCCCTACATTACGGCTTATACGAGTAATATTACCAGCAGCATCTGTTCCAACAAGTTCAATGTTATAAACACCACTGTTCAAACTAGAAATATCAAAAGCCTGTGTGATAATAGAATCAGGTTTTAAATTTATACTCTTTAATTCTTCAGGAATTGCATTTCCTTCAAGACTGCTGATATTTACATAAAGAGTTTTTAACTCAAGGTTATCTGTTGTTTGACCAGAAAGGAAAATTGTTCCAGATGTTTTTGAACCGTCTAAAGGAAGTTCAAGATTAAGATAAGGAGAAGTATTATCTGTTGTAAGCATGCTTGAATAGAATGCTTTTATTCCGTACCAGTCTGTAATTCTTATAAATACAACATGTGTTCCATCTGGTACGACATTTGTATCAAATGTATATTTCCATGTAATATCCTGTTTTTCATGACTGTATTCAGCTACAGCTTTATTATAAGTATTTCCGTTATCAATAGAAATCTCTATGAGAGAAATACCGTTTTTATCACTTGCAGTACCTTCAAGAGTTACCATATCGCGTACAGTTGTACTAATAAGAGGTAATGTCATTTCCCCCTTAGGTTCTTCCAATGAAACTCTAAACGGACGCTGCACTTCATGACCTTTTACACCGTGTAAATCTTCTGCATAAACAGTTATTACATGTTCATTGTCAGTAAGTGACTTTATAGGAATATCAATAGAATACTTAAAATCCATTCCGTCTAATTTCTGATATTCATTATCATCTATTTTCCAGTAAATCGAACAAGGACCATCATCATCATAAATAACACCTGAGATTACAAAATCCCTTGTCATTACGGCATTTTCTTCAGGTAAATGTATTTCTGACACCGGTAAATCAGATTCAGCATCGATTATAAAATCATACTTATTTATTTTTAGAACATTACCGCTTGCATCAGTAAAATCAAATTCCATGTCATCTTTCAAAGGACTTGCACTTGTACCAACATACATATTTGGCATCATAGAAACTGCCATTGGAGTTCTCATATCTCCAGCATATTCAGCCATAGACACAAGACCTGCATCTTTTACAAGGAATGCAATTATATTTTCACCGTTTATAACATCTCCACTTTCAGGGATTATTACTTCGGCTTCCGGTGCAATCGTATCTTTTTGAACTGCTGTTGCAGCATAACCTGTTCTTCCACAGCTATTTGTTGCTCTAATATCAATTCCCAAAAGACCATCTTCAAGAGAAGATACATCAAGTTCTGTTCCAAAAGTTAATTCATAAGAAGCAGTTTTCGTAGCTGGAAGTTCTTTCCAATTCAAACCGCCGTCAAGAGAATATTCAAGCTTAGAAAGTTCTACAGTATCTGAAACTTTTCCAGAAAGCTGCACAGTATTCTGTATCCATCTTCCAGAAATTGGATTTTCAATAGATATAACAGGTTCATTTGTATTTACAGTAAAAGAAATTTCATCTGTTGTATATTTTATTCCGTTCGCATCTTCTACAGTAAGAGAAATATTGTCATATACGCCGTCTTCTTTTGCAACAATATTTATTAAGCTGTCTGTTACAGAAAGTTCAAGACCTTCGGCTTTTCCGTTTAATTGAGCTTTAACAGGAAGAGGAACATTTGCATAAGCTTCTATAGAATCATTGGCACGCATTAAAGCTTCATGTTTTATCCAATATACTTTATTAGAATTATCTATAAGCTCTGCATCTTTTTCCCTTACTACACTTATTGAAGCTACAACTCTTGCACTTGCACCGCTTTTTGTTTTTATGTCTGCAACAATACCGGTAAGACGAGAAGGAAGATTATAAAGATAAATCTTTGCTTCATAGCTTCCGTCATCATTCTTTACAAGCTCAGCTTTTCCATTTTGCATAGCGTCTCCGCCATGAGCCTCAGGTCCTGTAATAGAGTAGAGTACTTCTGTTATAACTTCATTTGTCTGAATATTTAATACTGCAACTTTATCAAGCTCTTTCTTTGACTGATAAGAAAGAGGAATAGTCATTCCGCTAAGATAGGTTTTTCCGCAAACAGTAGAAAACCAGGCTTTAATAGGGTTTGTTTCTTCGCTTGCAGATACAAAAGTTAGAGGTCTACTTTCATACTTCAAGCCCTGATTAGTTGTAACAACAACCTTTACACTTTCGCTTTTTCCTTCTTCTGAAGTTGTGTGAATCACAATAGAATTACCTGCTAAAGAAGCCTTTGCAAAAGGAGTTTCAGGAACAATTTCAACTTTTTCTGCTACTCCGCCTACAAAATAGCCTGATATAGGGTGTTCTACATCACAAACAACAACACCTTCCGGGCTTACAGTACTATCAGAGAAAAATACATTTGTATCAAAAACAGAAATATGAGTAAGGTCTTTTACATTTACTTCATATTTTTCTGTATAAATCTTTCCATTTATGTTCTTTGCATTAATTTCTATCTCAACAATTCCCCATGGACTATTGTCGAAGGGAATATTTACATTTACTTTATTTACACCAGGCTTTAATACAATGTCGTTTTCTTCGCCTTTCTTTCCGTTACAAGTGAATGTATACCAAACTCTTTCAAGACCATCAAAAGAAGTTACATCTGTTACAAGCTTTGCATTACTTTCACTTTCTATAAGCATTCCATCTGAGAAATCTGTATTGCCATCAGCATTAGAAATATATGCAGCAGAAATTAGCGGGTGCTCTTCAAGTACATTAAATAAAACTGTCTGCTCATGGCTTTCAACACCGTTTTTATCAATAGCAGTTACAGAAATTGAATGCTTTCCGTTAGTAAGTTCTGGAAGCAGAACAAAAAAAGCTCCTTCACTAGAAAGACTATTAACTTCGCCGCCATCTATTTTATATCTGATTTCTGCAACACCATCATCATCTGTTGCAAGCCCTCTAAGATATGAATATTTAACTTTCTCATGTTCAATGTTCATATTTTCAAAAGGAGTCTGAATAGAAAGAATAGGTCTGTCTAATTCCTGATTAAGAAGAATTTCGTGTTTTACTGTTGTTACGTTACCACTTTCGTCACTAGCCGTTACAATAAAATCCATGCTTTTTTCTTTACGGCCAACAGTATCTACATCTTTTACCCAATAAGGATTACCCGGTACAAGCTCAAATTCTCCGCTTTCACTACCGAATCTCCATGTAAGTTTTTTAACGCCTAAAGTATCCTTTGCATAACCGGCTACAGTAAACTTTCCTTTATTTATACTGCCAGTTTTTGGATAAACAACTTTTACTTCTGGAGCAGTATTATCTATAAAATATAAGAAAGAATAGATATTTTCTGTGTCAAAATTATCAGAAGCCCTGAACCATATTACAGTAGGCCCATCAGGGAGCTTTGTTGTATCTACTGGAACTTTGAAATTCCAATGACTCTTTAATCCTTCTTCATTTACAGCCTTATATTTTTCTTCTTTGATTTTTGCAGGTAAAAATGTTTTTCCGCCATCAATGCTATAGCTTAAGCTTTTTATACCGTTACCATCTTTTACTTCTCCGGAAAGATTTATTTTTCCAGATACAAGCTGACCCATTGTATGATTTGTTACCTGTGTTGTAGGTTGTCGTCTGTTAAGCTGCCAGCTAATATGATGAGCATGTCCCTTTAAGCCGTTTATATCAACGCCATAAGCATCTATTGTATGAAGTCCTTCAAATAAATCATTAGTATCAAGATAATAAGACCAGAATTCTTTTCCTTCTGCTCTTACCGGATTTTCTGCATCACCATCGAGAATGAGTTCAACATATTCAACAGCATCATCATCAGCACAAACACCAACTATATTTAAGTTGCCTGTTACTTCCATGTTTTCAAGAGGATTTGCAATTTTTGTTACAGGTAAATCAGATTCAGGGTCTACATAAATATTAAAAGGTCCACCGTACTGAGTATTTCCACCCTTATCATCAACAGTAACTAAAATGTTATATTTTCCTGGCTTTTTATTTTCGAGGTCAAATTCTTCCTGCCAGCTATCCATTTTTTCAACATTTTTACTTTCAACCCTATTGCTTTTAGCCTGTAAAAAAACAGGTAAACAAACCATCACCATAACCAATAAGAAGCAATTCTTCATTTTTTTCAAACCTTAAAATATCTTTAATTGCAAAAATGCTTAACTTGTATAAATATAATTAATATTTAATTTTGTTTATTTAGATAGGGAACGATACTATATAACTTTTTTCTATTCTTGTAAACAAAATCTCCAATTTCTCCAACAAAATAATTTAATATTATATTCTTAAAAGAATCTGCAAAAAACAGATTTTTTATGTCTAATTTCAGCCTTGATTTTGAAAAAGAAATAATTGCAAGTTAAAGGGGTAATATCATGAATAAATTTGAATAATACCCCCTTAAACCGCAAATTTTAATAAAATATCACTTTTAAGCAGTCTCAACAGAATTTTGGCTTAACCTTCAAAACAAAAATAAATTAGTCTTTCAATAAGCAAAAAAAATCAGCCTTGATTTTGAAAAAGAATTGACATATCCTTTATTCATGGCATCTACACAAGAACAAATTGAACAGCTGCAAAGATTCATAGATGAAAGCAGCAATATAGTATTTTTTGGTGGAGCTGGTGTATCAACAGAAAGCGGTATCCCAGATTTCAGAAGTGTTGACGGACTCTATCATCAAAAATGGGACTATCCGCCAGAAACAATATTAAGTGCAACATTCTTCCATGAAAAAACAGCCGAATTCTACAGATTTTACAGAGAAAAGCTTATTATAAAGGGTGTTAAACCAAATACAGCACATAAAAAACTTGCAGAACTTGAAGAAAAAGGAAAATTAAAAGCCGTTGTCACACAGAATATTGACGGACTTCATCAAATGGCAGGAAGTAAATGTGTATATGAACTTCATGGCAGCACATTAAGAAATTACTGTACAAACTGCCATGAAGCCTATGATATAGACTTTATAGCTAAAAGTGCAGAAAATGCAGACGGCATACCTCATTGTAAAAAATGCAATGCAATAGTAAAACCAGATGTTGTTCTTTATGAAGAAGGCTTAGACAATGAAGTTGTAGACGGAGCTATAAAAGCAATTTCAAATGCAGACATGCTTATAATAGGAGGAACTTCACTAACAGTTTATCCTGCAGCCGGTCTTGTTACCTATTACAAGGGAAATAAACTTGTTGTAATAAACAGAGATGCAAATGCTAACGATGTTTATGCAAATCTTGTTATTCACGATTCAATCGGAAAAGTTTTAGGACAGATAAAGGCATAAAAAAATACGGGGAAATATTCCCCGTATATATTTATACTAGTTTTCTTTATTTCCAACTAAAATATTATAAATACGCTCTAAATCAGAACGGCTAAAATAATCTATCTGTAAGCTGCCTCTTTCAAGGTTACCTTTTAATACAACCTTTGTTCCCAAAACATCAATAAACTTTTGCTCCATTGCGTTTATATCAGGGTCACGGGAAGCATTATTCATTGTATCTGTTATAGAAGAATTAGCATCACTCTTTTTTGTTTCAGAATTTTCAAGACCAGCAGAAGAAGAATTATTCAAAAGAGAAGCTTCTTTTTCTGCATCACGAACAGACATGCCATTACCAACAATCTTTTCAAAAAGACCTTTCTGGGCTGTCATAGAAGCAACAGAAAGCAAAGCTCTTGCATGACCGGCTGATATCTTTCCATTTATTAAAGCACCCTGCATTTCTTCAGGAAGCTTCAAAAGACGCAAAGAATTAGCAATAGTAGAGCGTTTCTTTCCAACTCTTTTAGCAACATCGTCCTGGCTTAGGTTCCCCATCTGCATAAGATGATTATATGCATTTGCTTCTTCAATAGGATTAAGGTCTGCCCTTTGAATATTTTCAATAAGTGCAACTTCTAATTTTCTTACATCACTATAATGTCTAAGCTGAACAGGTACCTTTTCAAGCCCTGCAAGCATAGCAGCTCTAGTACGTCTTTCACCCGCAATTATATAAAAAGAACCGTCTCCGGCATCTTCAATAGTTATAGACTGAACAACGCCATGTTCTTTTATAGATTCTGCAAGTTCCTGTAAAGCGTCTTCGTTAAATTCCTGTCTAGGTTGATGAGGATTAGGCTTTAAAAGAGCTGGATTAACCCATAATTGCCCGTCATCATCTACGTTTATCCCCGCAGGGAAAGCTTTATTTACTGTGGCATGTTCACTTTCAGTATTTTCTTCTTCTAAAAGAGCTCCTAGCCCTTTTCCTAAACCACTTCTTCTAGCCACGATTCATAACCTCTTTGGCAAGTTTCTCATAGCTTTTTGCACCAATGCATGAAGGGTCATATTTACAGATAGGAAGTCCATTAGAAGGAGCTTCAGACAATCTGATATTGCGAGGTATTATTGTTGAAAAAACAAGGTCTTTAAAATAAGATTTTACCTGACCAACAACGTCCTGAGCCAAACGTACACGGCTGTCATACATTGTAAAGAAAATGCCACCAATCTTAAGATTTGGATTAATGCCCTTCTGTACTTTTTTTACAGTCTGTAATAAAAGTGTTATTCCCTCCAAAGCGAAATACTCGCACTGCATAGGAACGAGTACGGCATCAGAAGCTGCTAATCCATTAAGGGTAAGGATTCCTAAAGATGGAGGACAATCTATCAATATATAATCGTAAACATTCCTTAAAGGTGCAAGTGCATTCTTTAGATAATATTCACGGTCTTTTTGTTCAACAAGCTCTATTGCTGCTCCGGACAAATCTATAGAAGCTGCTATTGCATCAAGATTAGCAACGTCTGTATGCTTTATAACCTGCTCCGAAGTTGCGGTTCCTGCCATGAACTCATATACTGTTGGCTTTTCTTTTGAAAGACCTACGCCGCTAGACATATTCCCCTGAGAATCGAAATCTACCAAAAGGACTTTTTTACCAGCAAGTGCTATATATGCTCCGATATTTATTGCAGATGTTGTTTTTCCAACTCCACCTTTCTGATTTACAAAAACAAAAACCTTACCCATAATAACTAGTGTATCATTTTTTGTTTTTGAAGTATACACTATTTTTTCACAAACTAAGCAAGACATTTTCAGGAGTCTTTATGATTATAGCAGCCACATTTTCAAAGGCAACAGGCGAAGTAGAAACAAGATTAGGCAGAAAATACATAAAAGCGAGATTTTTCTATAACAAGAATAAAGAATCTTACGATGCAGAATATTTTACAGAAAAGCAAGCCTTTCAGAAAACATTGACAAAAGAAGATTTTGATAAATTTTTAGAAGACGAAGTAGGGAAGTCTTTCAAGAATTGCGTTTACAGAAGTGAAAGCGAAGAAGTAACTTTACTAACTAATAAAAAGGGTAAAGTATCTAAGCTTGTAAAGCCTTTAATAAATGCAAAAAGCATAGCAAAAAAAGCTTTAGATAAAAGCGGTAACAGAAATCTAAACAGAACTAAAAATTATATCTTACAGGAAGGAACAGTTTTTCCTTTTCTTGTAAAGCTTGGTGTTATGACAAAAGAGGGAAAAGTCATAGCCCAAAAATATGATAAATACAGACAGATAAACAGATTTCTTGAATATATTGCAGATGTAAGCCCAGAACTTGAAGCCATAGCCTCAAATGGAAATACTATAAAAATTGCGGATTTTGGCTGCGGTAAGTCTTATCTCACTTTTGCAATATATCATTATCTTCATGAAATAAAAAAGCTGCCTGTTGAAATAATCGGCTTAGACTTAAAAGAAGAAGTTATAGCAAACTGTGCAAATCTTGCAGAAGAATTCGGCTATGATAAGCTTCATTTTTCAGTAGGCGATATTGCAAAATACAGCCATGATGGTTCTTTAGACATGGTTATAACACTTCATGCCTGTGATACTGCTACAGATTATGCACTTGCTTTTGCGGTTGCCCATGATGCAAAAATTATTTTAAGCGTGCCTTGCTGCCAGCATGAAATAAATGCACAGCTTTCAGAACATAAGAAAGAAATTGACGAAGCTTTTGCACCTTTAATGAAGTACGGCATAATAAAAGAACGCTTTGCAGCTCTTTGTACAGATGCAATAAGGGCAGAAACCCTTGAGCAGGCAGGCTACTCTGTACAAGTGCTTGAATTTATAGATATGGAGCAAACTCCAAAAAATCTTCTTATAAGGGCTGTAAAAAAGCAAAAGTCCCCGGTTTCTGAAAAAGAAATATCAGTCCTAGAAAAAGCTTTGCATATTACACCTACAATAAGAAAGCTTATCAAGTAAATTCACACCCCCTATCAATTCCCCTCTAAGGGGAGTTGATATAGAGTTTATAGGAAGTTATCAATTAGCGAAAAAGTCTATTTTATTACAAAATATATTTTATAAAACATATTCTGCAATAAAGTCGCCTATACCGTCATGTTCATTATCTTTTCTTGTTACGTATGAAGCAATGTCCTGAATATAAGGAAGTCCGTTACACATTGCAACACTATGATGAACCATTTTTATCATCGATTCATCATTCATACTGTCGCCAAAACCCATAGTTTGATTTTTATCAATACCGAGCTTTTCTGCAAGAATCATAATGGCTTCACCTTTTCCACAATTTGCCGGCATTACTTCAAGGAAGAATGGCTTACTTGTAAATACTACGGCTTTATCGCCAAGATTTTTTTTCAATATTTCCTGCAATACAGAAACTTTTTCAGGTTCACCAGGAATAACAAGCTTTATTTGTCCTTTTGCAAGGAATTCTTCAAAATCATCTCTAACACATATCTTTAATTTACAAAGGTCTGCGTCAAGTCTAGTCCATTCATTATCAACAGAAGGGTAAATAGTAGAAGCATCATATGTTTGACAAGCCAGTCCCATTTTTTTTGCTTCATTATATGCATATAAAAGAATATCGCCTTCAACCGTTCTGTTATAAATTACCTTGCGTTCGTGCAAGTCAAATATAACAGCTCCATTCATTGCAATTATATATCTTCCAAATTGTGTTCCGGCTATATTAAGCTGCCGGACAAAAGGTAAAATGCCATTTTCAGCCCTACCAGAACACGGAACTATATAGATTCCTTTCTGTGCAGCTTTCTGAAGCATTTCCACAGTATAAGGAGTTATAACTAAATCATGATTTAAAAGAGTATCATCTAAATCAAGTGCAATAATTTTAACATCAACCTTAGAAGAAGGTAATTTTATAAGAGGATAACTAGCCATAAGGCTACTTTATAGGGCTTTGGATATATTGGTCAAGTAAGAAGCGGATAACGGGAGTCGGACCCGCGTAGCAGCCTTGGGAAGGCCGAGTAATACCGTTATACCATATCCGCAGAATGGAAAATCAGTATAGCAAATAATAAAAGTAAATGCAAATTAAAAATATTTCTTGCAAAATCGAAAAAGCGGCTGTATCATCATAAATGTAAACTTATTAAAGACACCTCCTATCTTAGGTCTTAAAGTTTGCGTCTTTTCATTTTCTTTTTCTCACTTCTGATGCCGCCCAAACTGCTATTGGACGGCATCTCTTTTTTATGAGCTTTATACTTTGAAATTGTCTATTTGAGAACCAATTTTAGAAATAGAAGCTTTCATCTGTTCAACTATAGATTCAAGCATATATTTTATTGAAGAAATCTTTTCTGCATTAGTTGTCATAAGATTTACACTATCTTCCATATTGCCAGTAGAATCTTTTAAGCGGCGAACTTCTTCAAGTATAGCTTCGTTTCCAGACGACATTTCAGAAGAAGCCTGTCTGACTTCTGCAGTGCTGTCACTCATTTCGTGTAAAGCAAGGCTTATCTGTCGGCTTCCTTCCTGCTGTTCTTCCATTGCACTTTTTATCTGTCGAACAAGCTGGTCTGTTTCTTTTATGCTTGAAGTAACATTTCCAAATGTTTCTATTGTAGAAGCTGAAACTGTTACAACAGAACCAATAGACTCTTTTATCTTTGCAAGCTGTTCACCAATAGTTCTTGACTGTTCTGCGGAAGTTTCAGAAAGCTTTCTAATTTCGTCCGCAACAACACTAAAGCCTTTTCCTGCATCTCCTGCATGAGCGGCTTCTATTGCAGCATTCATAGCAAGTAAGTTTGTTTGGCTTGCTATACTTGCAATAGCTTCGTTTGCTTCAAGCAGCATTTCAGACTGAGCTTCTATCTGGCTAATTCTTTCATTTACTTCAGATTGCTGCTCATTTCCTGCTTTTACATGTTCTTCAAGTACCTCAAATGACGAAGCCATTTTTGCAACAGATTTATTAACGCTTCCAATATTTCCAATCATTTCTTCTACGGAAGCACTTGCCTGTGTTACTCCTGCTGATTGTGTTTCAATCATTTTTTCAAGAGAACCGATATTTGAAGAAATCTGATTTACAGCACTTGAAGTTTCATCAACACAAGCTACCTGACTGCCAAGCTGCCCATGAACCTGCTTTACATTATCCAAGATTTCTGTAATAGCAGAAGCCGTATCTTCTAGTCCTAAATGTAATGTTCCTTCACTTTCATCAAGTTCAATTCTTGAAGCTTTTATATCCATCATAATATTTTGAAGCTTTTCAACGAATTTATTGAAGCCGCCTGTAAGCATTCCAACTTCGTCACGAGTAAGAACAGGTATTCTTTTTGTGAGGTCTGCTGTTCCTGATGAAATATCAATAATACGCTTTTCAACCTTTCCTAAAGGTCTTAATGACATATAAATACTAAATTGGGCTGTTATTATCAATACAAGGGTAATAATTATTACACTTATAACAAGAATGTGCTGAAGATTTACGGCTGTTGCATAAACCTGACTTTTAGGGATAACAAATAAAATTCCCCATGGAGTGCCCTGGACAGGTCCATAAACAACAAGGTTTTTATTTTCTCCTGTAACCCAGCCTGCACCTCTGTTTCCTTTGCACACATCTTCTACAAGTGTATTAAGACCTGTAAAACCAAGCCCTAAAGAATCCGCATTCTTAAAATTCGCCCTCATTACAATAGAATCATCTGGAGGATAAGCCATAACTTCCCCATCGTTATCTATTAATATTGCATAGCCATTTTCACCAAGTTTTATTGCATTTATAGCTTTCATGAGTGTTGCATGACCTACAGAAGCGGCAAAAAAACCAATTCTCTTTTTATTTCTTGTTATACTTTTACAAACATAATAAACAGAATCTTCTGCACTAGTTCCATAAGGGTGGCTTATATACTGCTTTAAATCCCCGGATTTCATATTTTTATAAAAATCCAGATTAGAAACATCTATAACCTTTCCATCATCGAAATAGCCAAGATTTGTTTCATAATCGCAATAGAGAACGCTTTCAAAATCTCCGCTTCTGGCTTTTTCATGAGCTACAAGCCAGTTAACCAAATCTTCTGTTGTAAAGCCTGGTGTTTTAGCAGCATCGGAAACTGTATACATGCGAAGCTGCTGCATAAACTTGCTGTTTCTATAAGCAAGTCCCTGAATCGTAGAATCGAGAAGCTCATTTGTAGTGTCTGTAAAGCTTCTTTCTAATTCCCTAGAAACAAAAATTAAACTTACTGCTACAAGCATAGACAGTAAAACAACGATTTCGGCTCCTAATATAAAGCCGATACGAACAGACATTTTTGTTTTTCTTTCTTTTTTTAGATTTGTTCTACTTTCCGTAGTTTTTTTTAAAAACATAAGCAACTCCTTATACTTAATGTATATCAGACACTTAGGAACGCATTATAGAAAATAGAACAATATGGAGCAATACAAATAACTGCTTAATTTTTATAAAAATTAAAAATTTACAGTACTTTCAACATTTCCTTCAGAATCGAACACTGTTAAAGTTCTTTCCTTATAATCACAAACGCTCTGAAGCTTGCCGTCTTCATTATAGACAGTCATTTTTATAGCCCGACCTGTTCTTCCAAAAAATTCTGTAACCTCTCTTGTTCCTGCAATCTTATTTTCACTATCAAGATAAAAATATGTAATAGTTACATAGCCTTTTACAATTTTTACGCTACCAATCAATACATTATTTTTATCATAAATATCAGTTCCAACAACCTTTCTGTATTCTCCTTTAGTATCTATATTTCCGTCTTTATCAATGCTCTTTTCATAGAAAACATTGTCCATAAACTTAATTTTCCAGTTATCTCTGTAAAGGGTAATATTAGAAATTGCCCAAACACAAACTGATACAAACAATAAACATGTACAAATAATAATCTTTTTCATATACACCTTCTTTATTTTATGTGGACTTAAAAAATATATTTAAATTCTAAAACCAAATAGTCTTTTTGACAATAAAACTTGACAGCAACAGTTTTTTTAGATACATTAGCTATGTTACTTTATAAAGATACAAGATTCTTTAATAAAGGGGAGAATACTTATGAAATTGACTAAAACTTTACTGGCAATGACTCTTGCGGCAACAAGCCTTGTATCATTAAATGCACAGGAATATAAAATTGGAATTGCAAAAATCGTACAACATGTAGCTCTTGATTCTGTTGAACAAGGTGTAAAAGATGTTGTAGATGAATATGCAAAAAATAAGGGTATAAAAGTTAGCTATGACCTTCAAAATGCAAATGGCGACCAAAATACAGCCCGTCAGATTGCAAATAAATATAAGAATGAAAAAGTTGATGTAGCTGTAGGAATTGCAACACCTATAGCAATAGCTATGGCTATGACCATGAAAGATACTCCTATAGTATTCGGAACTGTTACAAATCCTATAGAAGCTCACCTTGTAGACACTTTAGAGCATGGAAAAAATAATATAACTGGTATGAGTGATGCTATTCCAACAGAACAGCACATTAAATTATTTAAGGAAATTGCCGGTATAAAGACTTTAGGCTATATCTATACAAGTAGCGAAGCAAATTCAAAAAGTGCATTAGAGCTTGTAGAAAAGGGTTGTAAAGAAGCAGGCATTAAGCTTGTAACACAATCAATTACAAATTCTTCTCAAGTTAAACAGGCAGCTCAAACTCTTGTTCGCCGTGTAGATGGTCTTTATCTTTCAACTGATAATACTGTATTCAGTGCTTTATCTGCTATTGTACAGGTATTTAATAAAGCAAAGAAGCCTATTTTTAGCGGAGACGTAACAGGAGCTATGAAAGGCGGTATTTTCATGGCTTCAGGTTTTAATTATTATAAGGCAGGAAGAGCTACTGGTGAAATCGTTGTAAAGATTCTTGAAGGTGAAAAACCTGAAAATATTCCTGTAAGACTTATGACAGAAGCAAGCGACAGTGATTTATTATTTGACACAGATGTTGCAAAAGCATGTAAAATAAATATACCAGAGAATTATTTGAAGCAGGCAAATATGATTTACTCTGCTGGAAAATTAACTCAGAAATAAAAAGATAAAGCAGGATTGTTTAGATGGCTCAGGGAATACTTATTGAAGGTCTAATATATGGAATAATGGTTCTTGGCGTTTTTGCCACGTTCCGAGTATTGAACTTTTGCGATATGACGGTTGACGGCAGCTTTCCAATGGGAGCTTGTGTTCTTGCAGCCTGTATTGTCAAGGGTATTTCCCCATCTCTTGCCCTCCTTATTGCAACTTTAAGCGGTATTTTAGCAGGGCTTGTTACAACAATAATATATACAAAATTCAAGATTCCTGATTTACTTTCAGGTATTCTTACAATGACAATGCTTTATTCTATAAATCTTAGAATTATGAACGCTCCAACCCTTGACCTTTTAGGTTATGATACAGCTTTTACAAAGGGTTTTGCAGCGAATCTTCCTGATGAATGGGGTATTGTTCTAACCGTAATAATTTTTGTAGTTTTCATAAAGTTACTATTAGACGTTTTTTATCATACCGATATGGGTCTTACTATGGGAGCTTTAGGTTCTAATGCTCAAATGGTTATTTCCCAGGGCGTAAATCCGAATATATTAAGAGCTATTGGTATCTGTCTTGGAAATTCCCTTGCAGCTTTATCGGGTGCTTTATGGGCTATGTACCAGGGCTTTGCAGCTGTAGGAAGCGGAACGGGTGTTGTAGTAAGCGGACTTGCTTCTTTAATGCTTGGTGAATTCGTTTTAAAAAGCAATAAAATTGTATTACAAACATTAAGAGTTCTTATTGGTTCTATAATATATAGAGCACTTATGTATTTTGGAAGAAATTACGGTTACATGATAGGAATGAAGAGTGATGACATCAATCTTCTCACAGGTATTTTAATTATCTTGTGTCTTCTTATTTCCCATGTTGATATAAGAAATTTTTTACAAAGTCATTTAACACACCCAGATAATAAAAAACAGGAGTAGAATAAACATTATGCTTAAATTACAAGACATCAATATAATTTTTAATGCTCATACTCCTGACAGAAATCACGCACTTAAAGATATTAATCTAAAGATAAACGAAAAAGATTTTATAACTGTTATAGGCAGTAATGGAGCTGGTAAATCTACTTTATATAATGTAATTGCTGGCACTTTATACCCAACTTCCGGTTCAATTATACTTGAAAAAGATGGTGTAGAAAGAAATATCACAAAGGATAAAGAATATAAAAGAGCTTATTATATAGGACGAATCTTTCAAAATCCGCTTCTTGGAACGGCGGGAAAAATGACGCTTGAAGACAACATGATGATATGTAGTAAAAAAGGCTTTAAGGGCTTAAAAATCAGCATGAACAACAAAACGAGGTCATATTTCCGTGATGAACTTGCAAAGCTTGGTATGGGTCTTGAAAACCGTTTGCATGATAATGTGGAACAATTCAGCGGCGGACAAAGGCAGGCTTTAACCCTTCTTATGGCTGTTATGTCTAAGCCTGATTTATTGCTTTTAGATGAGCATACAGCAGCCCTTGACCCGACTAATGCAGATATTGTTATGAAATTAACAAGGCAATTTGCAAAAGAATATAATCTTACAGTTATGATGATTACCCATAATATGCAGCATGCTCTTGATTATGGCTCTCGCCTTTTAATGATGGATAGCGGGCGTATATTACTGGACATTGATAAAGAAGAAAAAGCAAAACTTACAATGGACGACCTTGTAAAACAATTCAAAGATATAAAGCTTTCAAATGACCAAATGCTTTTGCAATAAAGATTTTTATTAAAATAAACGAAGCTAAAAGCATGAGAAAGTATTTTGCTATTGTTCTCTTATTTTCCTTGGCTATTTTTCGCCTCTCTGCTAGTGATATATATTTTTATCCTGGTATAAATCTTGATGTCGCATTTTCTTATATAAAAGATGAAGATTTATCAGAAGACGATGATGTTTTTTATACTTCTTTTGGAATTGATGCAGGAATCGCTGCGGAGCTGAATATTTCAATAGATTCTCTTTTTTTAGGTGGCTATTATAAGTTTGGAGTTTTTGACTCTAGCAGAGTAAACAAGAAGCAGGAAAAAACTATATCATATTCAGGCTTTTATCAGGAATATTCTTTAGGCATAGGCTTGATTGAAGAAGATAGTGAAAATGGCACAAATGGAGCTTTTATGCTCTATCCCTTGATATTCAGAAATGGTTTCGCCTATGATGGTGAAGAATGTGATTCATTTATAAACTGGTGGAAATCAGGAATACAATGTTCTTATTCAATTTTTATGGTAGGAATCAATATAAACTGGGTTACAAGTATTGAAGGAGATTTTAGCTTTGACTTATTTCCTGATTATTATTTAGGAATAAGATATAGCCCTTTCTTCTTATAGCAAAAAGGTGGTAAAAGGATATGAATAAGTACGTCAAAAGATATGCTGTTGACGCATTAGGCGGTATGGCTTTAGGTTTGTTTTCTACTTTAATTGTAGGACTTATTATAAAGCAGATAGGTGGTTTCTTTCCTAAAGAAGGCTCTAATACCCTTGTTTATACAGGAATGTTTTTTACAAGAATAGGGCAGCTTTTAACTGTATTCACAGGAGCAGGTATTGCAGCTGGTGTTGCCCATGCCCTTGGAGCTCCAAAGCTTGCAATATATGGTTCTCTTCTTACAGGTACTGTAGGAGCCTATTCAACAAAATTTATTCAGGCAATTACAAGCGACAATCTATCGTTCATAGCAACAAATGGAGCTGTAACTCTTGCAGGCCCAGGAGACCCTTTAGGAGCTTTTGTAGCCGCCCTTATTGGTGCTGAACTTGGTCGTTTGATAGCAGGAAAAACCAAAATAGATATTCTTGTAGTTCCAGCTGTAACTGTAATTACAGGAACTATTGCTGCTGTAATATTTGGACCTCCTCTTGCAAGTTTTGCGTCATGGATAGGAGGCTTAATAAACATAACAACTGAATTGCATCCTTTCTTTATGGGTATTCTTGTTAGTGTAATAATGGGTTGTCTTTTAACTCTGCCTGTAAGCTCTGCTGCTATTGCAATAATGCTTGGTATGACAGGGCTTGCCGGAGGAGCTGCAACAGCAGGCTGTTCTGCTCAAATGATAGCTTTTGCCGTAATAAGTTTTCATGATAATGGCTTTAATGGTCTTTTTGCCCAGGGAATTGGAACTTCTATGCTTCAAATTCCGAATATTGCAAAGAATCCTAGAATATGGCTACCTGCTATAATAACAAGTGCAATAACAGGCCCTATTGCTTCATGTATATTGAAAATGGAGACACTTCCGGCTGGAGCTGGTATGGGTACAAGCGGACTTGTAGGACAGATTATGACTTTCCAGGCAATGGCAGGAAAGGAAAATGCCATTATCATTATTCTGAAAATGCTTGTAATCGATATTATTCTACCTGCAATTATTTCTTTTGCAATCTACAAGTTTATGAAGAAAAAGAACTGGATTAAAGACGGCGATATGAAGCTCGAATCATAGGCTTTCTAAAAAGAATTTATGGCTGCAAATATAATAAGCTTTAAGCTTTTTGCAGCCGGATTTTATTATTGTAATTTTTAAAATAAAAAAGGTCTCAGAAAAACTTTCTAAGACCGAGGTAGTAGGAAAATTATTATGGGGTTTAATCTATGAACCCTGTGAAATAAACATTAAGATTTTGATTACTCCACATATTTATTATTATAATTCAGTTATTAAAAAAATCATGTTTTTAGGAAATAAAAAAGGGCTAACACACCTGTGAAGCCCTAAACAAAGAATAGAAAACGTTATTTCCTATATTCGGAAAAAGTTAAGCTAATTATAAACCCGTTTGAACAAACGTGCAAATAAAAAAAATGAGACTGACACGACTTGAACGTGCGACCCCCACCTCCGCAGGGTGGTGCTCTAATCCAGCTGAGCTACAATCTCAAAAAAAAAGCGGAGCGAGAGGGATTTGAACCCCCGATACCTTGCGGTATAACGGTTTTCAAGACCGCCGCGTTCGACCACTCTGCCATCGCTCCAAAATGGAGTTTTAATATAGCATTTTTTATATAATAATGTCTAGTCCCCCTTGGATATAAAAAAACAGCTCCGGAAGGAGGGTCCAGAGCTGTAAAGTAGTGTGAAAAAAAGAGGAATGGAGAATGAATATCATTCTCTTTGGTTTGTTCATCATAATAAACACTGCTATTCATAAATGGTAACAAAAAAATTACATTTTTTATTTAAAATAAAAAAGCCATTCCTAGAATTAACTAAGAATGGCTGAATATTAATTGCCACCGGTTGGAATTGAACCAACGACAGACGGATTTTCAGTCCGTTGCTCTACCAACTGAGCTACAGCGGCATAGGCTTTTATTTATACCAATAATATTCATTCAAGTCAAGACTGTTTCAACTCACCTATAAAAACAAGCTTTTCAGATTCTGACAACTGGTTTGGATTTGTACCCTCTACATCTAAGGGGACAGCTAAACCTAAATCTTTATAATAGTTTTTCCAATAATCAGATATTTTGTTATTTTTATCTCCAAATTGCATTGGTATAGTAGAAAAAATAGGAAGAATTGCAGCTACATACTGTGAGCAATAAAATTTTCCATTATCAGGATAAAAGCTATCGTTATAATCTTTTCCTAAATGTTTTTCTGCTTCCGCTATTACATTTTCTACATTTATATCAGGGTAGCGGTAAACAAATATTTCTCTTTTTTCTTCTTTCAAAAAAGAATGAAAATCTTGTTTTACAACTCCCTTTTTTCTTGTGGCATGATAAATTTTTCCGTTAAGATAAATACCAACATGGCTATAGTTACTTGTTGTATCTATTATTACTTTGGAAAATTCAGAAGCATCTCTCATAAAAAGCAAATCGCCGGAAACTAATTCTTCTATGTTAACTTTATTAGCATTAATTTTAATATTCATTTTTCTTTTTACCTGTCCATCTTTCTTGTTCTGAAAGTATAGGTTCTGTAATTTTACCAGCCGATTCATCATAAATGAGCATTGATTTACGACTTTCTATAATACGCTGATTAGAACTTCCCCTGAATCTTAGGCTTAAAGTTCTTTTTTCAAGAATGAAAGGACCATCTATAAGGATATCAACATTTCTTAATAAATTAAGTCTGTTTTCGTCTTTAGCGGAAAGGAGTTCTTCCCATATAAAACCTGTATAGCAGGCAACTTCATAACCAGCTTCTTTTAAGAGTCTGGCTAATTCAGCAAATTCATTACTCTGATATAAAGGATCTCCACCGCTAAAAGTCACACCTTTACAAAGAGGATTTTTCTTCACTATTGAAAAAATATCTTCTGGAGACATTATAGTTCCAACGTTAAAAGCATGAGTTTCTGGATTGTGACAAGCTTTACAATTATGAGCACAGCCCTGGGCAAAAACCGTAGTTCTTAATCCAGGACCATCAACAATGGAATCGCCTATGATACCTGCTATATACATAAATATTCTAGTTAAGTCCGTGCTTTACTCTATCATGTTCTTCTGCACGCTTAGCATCATTAAAACGGTCTAGAGTACCAACAAGATAACCTGTAATGCGTCTGATTCTTTCAAATCCAACATCATGACCAAAACCTGTATCCTCACGCTCTTCAACAGCTATAGAGCTAGGAATAACTTCATTTTCTACTGCTACTGTCATAAAACCATCTCCTTAACTATTTTTGGTTATTTATGTTAATTAAAAATAACGAGCCATATTCAAAGGGAATTTCTTTCTAAGTTCAGCAATCTTTTCAGGAGAAAGACTTTCTCCCTCTCGTCTACCACATCTAGGGCAAACATCTCCGATTACACCGACATAACCGCATAATGGGTCTCTATCTACAGGGTGATTAACACTTCCGTAACCAATTCCAGCATCATGCATACATCTAACTACGCTTTCAAAAGCTTCAACATTATTTGCTGTGTCCCCATCAAGTTCAACATAAGTAATATGTCCTCCATTAGTTAAAGCATGGTAAGGAGCTTCCTTGTTGATTTTTTCAAAAGCACTTATATGATAATAAACAGGTATATGGAAAGAATTTGTGTAATAGTTTCTATCTGTTACACCTGGAATTATTCCATATCTTCTTTTATCTAATCTTACAAAGCGACCACTTAAACCTTCTGCTGGTGTTGCTATAAGTGCAAAATTCAAACCACGCTTTTCAGTTTCCCTATCAAGGTAATTTCTCATGTAGCCAACAATCTCAAGACCTTTTTTCTGCATATCATCACTTTCACCATGATGATGTCCATAAAGAGCAACAAGAGTTTCTGCAAGTCCTATAAAACCAACGCTTAAACTACCATGTTTTAATACTTCCTCTACTTTGTCCATTGGTCCAAGCTTTTCGCTACCAAGCCAAACACCTTGTCCCATAAGGAATGGATAATTATAAACATGCTTATTGCACTGAATCTTGAAACGGTCTAGCAACTGCTGCACAACAAGAGCCAGCATTCCATCAAGTTTCTCATAAAAAAGCTTTTCATCGTGCTTGCTTTCAATAGCAAGCCGAGGAAGGTTTATTGAAGTAAAAGAAAGATTGCCACGGCGAGGGGAAGTTTCATGCTCTCTGTCATAAACATTACCCATAACACGAGTTCTACAACCCATATATGCAATTTCTGTTTCCGGGTGACCTTCCTTGTAATATTGTTTATTAAAAGGTGCATCGATGAAACTGAAATTAGGGAATAATCTTTTTGCACTAACTTCACAAGCACGAATAAACAAATCGTAATTAGGTTCACCGGCATTATAGTTTATGCCATCTTTTACCCTGAAAATCTGAATAGGGAATATAGGTGTTTCCCCCATTCCCAATCCTGCATCTGTCGCATCAAGCATATTTTTCATAACCATGCGACCTTCAGGACTTGTATCAGTTCCGTAGTTTACAGAGCTAAATGGAGTTTGAGCACCTGCTCTTGAATGCATTGTATTCAAATTATGAATTAATGCTTCCATAGCCTGATAAGTTGCTCTGTTTGTTTCTCTATAAGCTTCTTTTAATGCAAATTTCTGAGCATTTTCTATAATTTTCTCAGAAAAACCTCGTCTGGTAAAAGCATTCTTTTCAGCCTGTAAAAATCTATTATCAACAGCAAGACATCTCTTAAATAGAGTTTCTGCTTCGATTTTTTCATCAATAGCTTTTATAACAGCCTTTATATCTGTTTTGCTTTCACCATCGCATTCTTTTGCTAAAGCATTGAAAGCCTTTACATCTGAATCTTTTTCATCAGCACTCATAGTCATAACTTCAAGAGCTCTGAATATATCAGCTGAATAAAAAGTCTTATAAGATTTTGCAACTCCAGGAGCAAGACCTCTATCAAAATCAACAATACTCTGACCACCATGCTGGTCATTTTGATTAGATTGAATTGCTATACAAGCTAAAGCTGCATAACTTTGAATACTGTTAGGCTCTCTTAAATAGCCATGTCCTGTACTAAATCCTCCCTTAAAGAGTGAAGAAAGCTCTATTTGACAACAAGTTGTTGTTAAAGAATAAAAATCAAAATCATGAATATGAATATAGCCGGAATGATAAGCGTCTGCCTGTTCCTTTGTAAGCAGATATTTTTCATAGTAGTCTTTAGCAGCTTCACTTCCATACTGAAGCATTGTTCCCATAGCTGTATCGCCATTAATATTGGCATTATCACGCTTTAGGTTACTTTCTTTTGAAGCAGAATTTGTAAGCTCATCAAAAGTACGCATGAGATGAGAATTCATCTCTCTATTATTTTTCCTTTTGTTTGCACAAGCTACATATTCTCTTAACACAGAATCATATCTACCATCTTTTTTCAGAAGAGCTTCTACACTTTTCTGAATCTGGTCACTCGATACACTCTCTAAAAGAGATGCTTCCAATTCGTCCACTAATTGTTTTATGACATCATTTCTAAAATCTGACTCAAGAACATTAGTGCCACAATTCCCATTTTCTGACTGAACAAAAGCCTTTACAATCGAAGTTTCAACCTTATTTCTATCGAAATCTTCAGTACTTCCATCGCGTTTCTTAACTGTAATTGATTTCTCCATATTTCCCTGTATAAAAGTATAAACACCACATCTAGCGTCTGTCAACAATCCTAAACACTAACTGTACATTTCCAACATAGTTATCAACACTCTATTCTTTCGCAAAATAAAAATTTAAGCCAAAGAAAAAAATATCTTTCCACCATAAATTAGTTTTATGTACAAACAAACTCCATTTTTAAGGAATTTGTTATATGCCTTGAATATTTTTTATATATATTCTCATTCTATGGAATTTATCTTGAGCTGTTGTTAATTAATATATATGGGTGTCACTAGAAAAAAATCAATTATTCCTATACATTTAGAATATGCAAAATCCTTCCAGTTCGTATTTCGATTTTCTGTTAAAAAATGACAGCGGAGTACGTCTTCTAAGGTCAAGGTCCGCTCAGGTAACAATATCATTTTTTTATAACATATTCAGAGAAAAACACTTACAAGTTGTGGAGGCTGACGAATTTGAAAGCATGCTTGTAACATTTCTCAATACTGATAACCCTGATGAAAAGGAGCTTGAAGAAGACGCAACAGAAAGTCTTGCAGCACAAAATCAAAACACACAGATAGAATATTTCTCAGATGTAGTTGAAAGAGCAAAGTTATATATAAATTACTGGTGTTCAGAAGAAAGGGCTTACCTAAGACGATATCATAACGCCCAAGGGCAAACAGTTATAGAACTCAATGCAGGGATAGAAAGATTATTTAACTGGCTTGAAGATTGTGAACAAACAAGTTTTATAGGTACCGAATCTAGATTTAAGAATATTCTTCAACAGCTTAAAGATTTGAAGATTCACACTAATAAAGATGTAGACAAACGTATTGCAGCTCTTCAAGAACAGAAAGATAAAATTGAAAGAGAAATTGAAACAATAAAAAAGACAGGAGAAATGGAGCTATACACCCCTGTTCAAATCTCTGAAAGACTTTCTGATATAAGTAAAAATTCAAGAGAATTGCTTAGCGATTTCAGACAGGTTGAAGATAATTTCCGTAAAATCATGCAGGATATTTACAAGGCTCAAAGCGAAGAAGACAGTTCTAGAGGACAGATTTTAGGTTATACACTTGATACTAGTAGAAAGTTAAGGGAATCCCCTCAGGGACAAACATTTCAATCTTTCTGGAATTTTATTTCACAAGACAGGGATAACGAAATAAATAATCTTGTAAATTCTATTATTGAGAACTCTGTCAATAATAATTCTGAACTCTGGCATGACGATTTTATGCTTGAATTGAAAAAGTATCTTTATCAGGCAGGTCATAAAGTTGTTGAGCAAAACAGAACTCTTACAGAGAGAATAAATAAACTTTTGTCTAAGCAAGATTTAAATGAAAGACGGCAGATTAATGTTCTTACATCTCAAATCAAAAAAGGAATGTTAGAATATAAAGAAAAGCTCATAGCAGGAAAAAAAGAAGTGGAAGAAGATTTTATGTTCTTAGATGGAAAAGCTTCTCTTTCTTTTCCTCAAACCCGTTATGCAGTATTTCCAGAACACAGAAATAAAGCTGCTGATATCAAAGTATTTGATGGAAATCTTCTGGATTCTAATGTTTTTTCAAGTCTGCTTCATCAGTTTTATATTGATGATAAAGTCCTTAAAAAACATCTTTCAGATTTCAGACATAAAACAGATAAAAAACAATTTACTCTAAAAGATGTTATTGATGAGTATCCTATACAAAAGGGCTTATCGGAACTTATAGCATGGTTTGAACTTGCTATGCATACAGATAAAGTAGTTATAACAGACGATAAAAGAGACACTATTCAATATTCAAAGAACGGTACTATAAAATCAGTAACAGTGCCAAGGACAATTTTTTCATGAAAGATAATGCATGGGGTGCAGTTTGCGTAAAATTATTGCAAGGCCCAATTTATAGAACAGGTGCAAATGATAGCACATGGAATAGTCTTACAAGCTGGATAAAAGACATAAATGAATATTTTTCAAGATTAAATCTAAAAGTTACGGTAAATGACAATGACGGTTATGCTTATCTTGAGCAAATCGAAGATGCCGAAGATACAAATAAAATACCTCGCTTAATAAAGAAAGTTCCCTTAACTATAGAGCTTTCATTATTGTGTGTTTTACTTAGAGAAGCTTTAGATGATTTTGATGTATCGGAATCAGAAGACGCTTTTCTTGTTATGAAAGAAAGTGAAATAAAAGACATGATGATGCCTTATATGAAAAATATTCCTGACCAAACAAAAATATACAGGAAACTTGATGAATATTTGAATCAGCTTGTTCGTTTATCTTTTATAAGAGAAATAACAGACATAAAATCTGAAAATAATAATCAGCAGAGAGATAGAGAATACGAAATCAGAAGAATTATAAAGGCTAAAATAGGACCTTCTTTTTTAGCTGAATTCAAAAAGCGTTTGAACAATATTCTTGATAATACAGAAAGCGGATATGAAGAAGTAATGAAAGAAGAGGTTTCTGAAGATGACTAATGAATTATTTTCCTCAACTGGCTATAGAATGGATTTTTTTCAGATGTATAACTGGGGAGTATTCGATAAAGCTATATATACTGTTGACTGTAAAGGTAAATCAACTCTTCTTACTGGAGAAAACGGAAGTGGTAAAACATCTTTAGTAGATGCAATCATGACTCTTCTTGTTCCTCAAAATATGAGATATTACAATCAATCGTCTGGTTCAAACAGAAAACATGACAGAAACGAAGAAAGCTATGTTTTAGGTGCTTACGGAACAAGGCAGGAAGATAACAGTGAATATGCAAAAACTCAGACATTAAGAGATAATAGTACTTATTCAATACTCACAGCATGTTTTACAGATACAAGCTTACAAAGTTCTGTAAGTCTTTTACAGGTACGCTATTTTACAGGAGAAACTTTACAAAGAGTTTTTGCCCTTTCACGTACAAAAGTGAGTATACAGGATATAAAAGACAGTCTTTCGAAAAGAAATCTTTCGATTGATAGAACTGCAAACTGGAAAAGAGTTCTTTCTGAAGATTTTGGAACAATATTCTTTCAGGATAACTTTAAAAAATATTGTGATACTTATTCAGCTATATTCGGATTCAGGTCTGATAAAGCACTTCGCCTTTTTACTCAAATTGTAGGTCTAAAAGTTCTCGGAAATCTTACAGATTTTATCAGGGCAAACATGCTTGAAGAACATGATATTATTTCTCGATTTGACCAGCTGAAAGAAAACTATACCAATTTGATGCAGAGTAATAACGAGATTCTAAAAGCAAAAGCTCAAATTGAATTACTAGAACCTATAAAAGAAAGCGGTGAAAATTATAGGAAACTCTTTGCAGAAAAAGAAAAACTTGAACAGTTAAAACAATGCTCTCCAATCTGGTTTACAAGCCAGGCAAGGGCTATTCTTTCTGATGACCTTGAAAATATAAGAGACACCTTACAAATAAATATAGATAGTAAAAAGAAAGAAGAAGAAACTCAGCAGGCTATTCAAGAAGAAATAGACGGAATAAAACTGTCAATTGCACAAAATGCTGTGACTCTCCGCTTGAAGTCTATAAAAGACAAGATGGAAAGCCTTGAAAAGGAAAAAAAGTTTGTTGATGATACTAAATCAAGTTATATTGAAAAACTGGATAAAGTAGGTATTGAACTTCCTTCTAATGCAAAAGCATTTAATGATACAAAAAAAACTATCGAAAATGCTATTGAAAGTGAAAATCAAAAGAAAGATAAATTAGATAAGCAAAGACTTGCCTTTTATGCTAATGATACAGGCACAGACAGTAAAATCGATTCTATCAAAAATGAACTTGCTTCTCTTGGAAAAAGAAAGTCAAATATTCCGCTTGAAAATATTGATATAAGAGCTTCAATTTGCAGAGCTTTATCGTATGAAGAATCTGAAATCCCATTTGCTGGAGAACTTCTCATGGTAAAAGAAAGCGAAAGTAAATGGGAAAATTCAATAGAAAAACTTTTACACAATTTTGCCCTTACGCTTTTGGTTAAGCCTGAAATTTATGAAGAAGTTACAGACTATATAAAAAATACCAATATGAATGGTAGAGTTGTTTATATAAAAACAGAAGATGAACTTGTTCTTGCAGATGATGATTCAACAGATGAAAATACTGTTCCAGGGAAAATAAAAGTAAGAGAAGAACATGAACTTGCATTATGGCTTAAATCTTATATACAAGCTCACTTTAATTATCTTTGTACAGATGATACAAAAGAACTTGGTAAAACAAGTCATGCAATTACTTCGTCTGGACTTATAAAAAAAGGGCTTAAACATGAAAAAGACGATAGAAAACATATTGCAAATGCTTCTCATGTATTAGGCTGGAACAACAGCTATAAACGGCAAAAACTTTCTTCAGACCTTGATGATTTAAAGAAAGCTAATGAAGAAAGATTAATAAAAGAAAAAGAAATAATAAATGAAATAACATCGATTGATGAAAAAATCCGTACTCTAAAAAATCTTGAAGATATAAAAGACTGGTCTTTTATAGACACAGAGTCTTATATAAAACAGCTTGATGATTTACAGCATGAACATGATGAAATACTCAATAGCGATATGAGTATAAAAGAATTACACAAAAAGCTTGAAATAAAAACTGAAGAATATAAGAAAATTACAAACAGAATAAATACTCTTACAGGTATAATTGCTATTCTTCAGGATAAGCAAAAGCAAAAAGAATATAACCTTGGAAAATACAATTCTACCTGGGAATTACTCAAGGGAAATGCTGATGATGAAGAAAATGACATTCAGAAAGAAGTCTTTTCTGCATTCGAAAAAGAGTATGAAAAATACTTACAGGCAAAATCTATAGATGAACTTGAAAAGTTTAGTGCTCTTATAAATGATGATATTGAAACAAGAATGGAAGCTTGCGATAAAAAATCAAATGAGATAGCACAAGATTTTGTAAAAAAAATGAGCATAATAAAGAATCCTAGTCAAAAACTAAGAGAAAGCTATGGTGATTGGTCTAGTGATTTCTTAGATATGGACGCATCTCCTGAATATTTAGACGAATACATTGCAGTTTATAATAGACTAAAGAAAGATGATTTACCTCAATATATTTCTCAATTTCAACAGTATTTACATGAAACTATGAATGACAATATT
>JAILNT010000261.1 GCA_024691265.1 Treponema sp.
TATAAAGCTCATCATTAAAGGAGTCATAATGACAATAGCAATCAGATATTACACACAGACAGGAAATGCAAAAAAGCTTGCAGATGCAATCGCAGAAGAATTAGGAATTGAAGCAAAATCTACAGACTGCCCTCTTGATGAAAAAGTAGATATTTTATTCCTTTGTAACTCTGTTTATTGGGGTGGAATAGATACAAAAGTTAAAAACTTTATAAACAAGAATGCATCAAATATAGGAGCTCTTGTAGATGTAAGCACAGCAGCCTTTACAGAGTCATCTTATAAACAAATGCAGAAACTCACAGCACAAGTTGGGGTAAAACTTTGTGACAAGGAATTCCATTGCCGTGGAAAATTTGCTGCATTCCATAAAGACCGCCCAAACAACGAAGATTTGCAAAATGTAAAAACTTTTGCAAAAAGCTTATTAAAATAAAAGAAAAATTGGGGCTGCAAAAAAAACTATTGCAGTTCCAATAAATAAATATAAAAAAACTCTAATTTAGAAAAATTTATTTCATAAGCTTGCATTATCTTTCGTCTTTTTTTCAACATTTTCATAAAAAAGCATGTTATCATTAACCATTGAGGTTAAAAATGAACAATATAACAGACATTACAGAAAATGATGAAAGAAAACCTTTCGCCCTACAATGTGCAGACCCTTATGTTTATTACCATAAAGATGGATATTATTATTTTACTTATTCATGTCCTGAATACGACAGAATAGAATTAAGAAGAGCATGGTCAGTAAAAGCTTTAGGAGATGCTCGCCCTTTAACAATCTGGAGAAAACATGCAGAAGGACCTATGTCCTGGCATATATGGGCACCAGAACTTCATTATATAAATGATAAATGGTATATTTATTATGCAGCCGGAAAAGCTGAAAATCATTGGGCTATAAATATCTATGTCCTTGAAAATACAAGTCCAGACCCTTTTTGTGGAATATGGGAAGAAAAAGGTCAATTAAAGACAGAATGGAACGATTTTGTTCTTGATTGTACAGTATTTGATTATCACAATAAATGGTATGCAATTTGGGCACAAAAACAAAATAACAACAAAGGGACTTCTTCTTTATACATAGCAGAAATGGAAAGCCCTACAAAACTAAAGTTACCACAAGTTCTATTAACAGAACCTGAATATGATTGGGAATGTAGAGGTTTCAAAGTAAATGAAGGCCCTGCAATTCTTAAAAGAAATGGTAAAATTTTCCTCACCTATAGTGCAAGTGCAACAGACTCTACCTACTGTATGGGAATGTTAGTAGCAGAAGATAAAGAAAATACAGACCTTACTAAAAAAGAAAGCTGGACAAAATTAGATTCTCCTGTATTAGTTACCAATGAAAGAAAAGGTATTTTTGGACCAGGTCATAATAGTTTTACAACAAGCAGAGATAAAAAAGAAGATTATCTTATTTATCACGCACGACCTTATGCAGAAGTAGATTTGAATTTCGCACTTTATGATCCAAATAGACATGCCTGGGTAAAACGCATAAAGTACGATAGAAACGGTTATCCTATCTTTAGATAAACTGCTATTAATAAAAAGAATTTTATCGTATACTTTTGACTATGAAAGATTTTGCAGATAAACTTTTAGAAAGATTTTTAAGATATGTAAAAACATATTCTCAAAGTGACAGCGAAAGTGCTGATAATGGAAACTTACCATCTACACCACAACAGTGGGATATGGCAAAACTTCTCGAAAAAGAGCTTAATGAGCTTGGACTTGAAAATGTACAAGTAACTGAAAATTGTTATGTATACGCTTGTCTTCCAGCAGTAAAAGGTTATGAAGATGTAGCTCCATTAGGACTTCTTGCCCATATGGATACTGTAGAAGAAGTTTCTGGAAAAGATGTAAAACCACAAATTGTAGAAAACTATGATGGAAAGGTAATAACATTAACAGAAGGCAGCAGACTTGACCCTGCTGAAGATAAATATCTTGCACAAGCTGCTTTAGAACACGATACAATCATTCACACAGACGGCACTACCCTTCTTGGAGCAGATGACAAAGCAGGAGTTGCTGCAATCATGACAGCTATTGACTGTCTTAAAAATGACGATAGCTTAAAGCACGGAAAAATAGAAATAATATTCTCTCCAGATGAAGAAACAGGGCATGGAATGGATAAAGTACCATTACAGCTTCTTAGCTCAAAGAAATGCTATACAGTAGACGGTGGACACATAGGAGAACTTGAAACAGAATGCTTTAACGCATATAAAAGTGATATAACTTTTATAGGAAAATCACTTCATACAGGTTCTGCTCGCCCTGGCATGGTAAATGCAATAACAATGGCATCTTCATTTGTAGCAAATCTTCCTCGCCAGGAAGCACCTGAAACAACAGATAACTATCAGGGCTTCTATGCTGCAATGGACATGACAGCTTCCGTTGAAAAAGCACATGTAATGCTTCTACTTCGTGATTTCACAAAGGAAGGCATGGAAAAAAGAATAAAATTTGTAGACCAACTGGCTTCTGTAACAGCTTCTTCATTTGGTGGCAAAGTTGAAGTAAAACACACTCAGCAGTATCTCAATATGAAAGAAGGACTCGACAAAAGTCCAGAGGTTGTTGAAAACCTTATAAAAGCATATAGCGAAGCTGGAGTAAAAGCAGTATTTCCTCCAATAAGAGGTGGTACAGATGGCTCACGTCTTACAGAAATGGGTATCCCTACTCCAAATATCTTCACCGGCGGACATAACTACCATTCAAGAACAGAATGGGCTTCTTTCTCTCAAATGAAAAAAGCTACAGAAATTCTTGTTCATTTGGCAGTAATATCCACCAAGGACAAAGCATAAATGTATCAATATCACATTGTAGGTGGCTTTCCTATAAGCGGCACTATAAAAGCCAGTGGAAATAAAAATGCAGCTCTTCCATGTATAGCAGCAGCACTTCTTACAAAAGAAGCTGTGATTCTTCATAATATTCCTGATATAGAAGATACAAATGTAATGCTTCTTATTCTTCAGGCATTAGGTGCAAAAGTTGAAAAGCTTGAAGCCAATACATGGAAAATAGAAGCTACAGACATAAAAACGACAGAAATTCCATCAGAGCTTTCTAAAAAGATTAGAGCTTCTATTCTTTTTGCCGGTCCAATTCTTGCTAGATGCGGAAAAGTAATCATGCCTCCTCCAGGAGGAGATGTTATAGGACACAGAAGACTTGATACACACTTTTTAGCACTAACAGAATTAGGAGCAAGGGTAAGTGTAGAAGGTCAATTTAATATAACTGCAAATAAGCTTGTTGGAACAGATATATTTCTTGATGAAACATCTGTAACGGCAACAGAAAATGCTATAATGGCAGCAGTTCTTGCAGATGGTGTTACAGTTATAAACAATGCAGCAAGTGAACCTCATGTTCAAGATTTGTGCAATATGCTAAATAAAATGGGAGCACAAATCGCTGGTGCTGGAAGTAATATTTTACGCATTTTTGGAGTAAAAGAGCTTACCGGTGCAGAATACACAATAGGACCTGATTTCATGGAAATAGGTTCTTTCATAGGGCTTGCTGCAGCTACAAAAGGTTCTATAACAATAACAGGCGTAAGAGCTTCTGACATGAGACCATTAAAACCGGCTTTCAATAAACTTGGTATTAGATGGACACAGGAAGGAGACAGTCTCACAGTCCCAATTACACAGGAAATGAAAGTAAACAAAGACCTTGGAGGAGCAATTCCTAAAATAGATGATTCTCCATGGCCGGGCTTTCCACCAGATTTAACAAGTATTATGACTGTTGTTGCAACTCAAGTTGAAGGAACAGTTTTAATATTTGAAAAAATGTTTGAAAGCAGAATGTTCGTTGTAGATAAGCTTATTAACATGGGTGCCGGCATTATTTTATGTGACCCACATAGAGCCGTTGTTTCAGGACCTGCAACACTACACGGAGATAATCT
>JAILNT010000306.1 GCA_024691265.1 Treponema sp.
TTATGATTTTCTTTAGTAATCTCACCTTCAATTTCATCAAGAGCGATATAATAATGAGTAAGGACATGAATACCGTAAGCAGACCCACAGGCAATAAGAGCAACAGGAATAACAGATGAAACAAGAGTAAATATCTCACCCCTTAAAGCCATAATACCACAAGACCATGTTGCTGAAATCAAAACAGTAAGAAGAGGAAGAATAGTTCCATCTACAGTCTTAAAGCTAAAGAACAAAGAAATAAGAACAACAATAGCAACAAGCGGAATAAGCTTTGAAAGGTCAGAAATCATAAATTTCTTTGTTTCCTGACTAAATACAGGGTCACCATACAAAGTAACCTTTAATTCAGCTTCTTCAGGAATATCATTTGCGGCAATCTTTCTTATTTCGTTAAGAGTTGCTTCCCTTTCATTTGCAGAAGAATTTTTATCTAAAGTAATTTGGAGCTGGGTTGCCTTTCCATTATCAGACATGATAACTCTATCGTACATATCGTCCCAATCAACAAGCTTCTGCTTAATTTCTGCAATATCTTCATCACTACCTGTATAATCATCTGTAACAATGCTATCAGAAATAAGCCCACCATCTTTTCCAAAGATATAATCAATATTTGTAAGAGAATCTACACCTTCAACACCAGGCAAAGCTTCAAGGTCATCAGAAAGTTTTCTAACTATCTCGATATTTTCAGGAGTAACGATAGAATCGTCCATGGTTTCAAGACTCATACCTATTACAACCATACTACCAAAAGTATCCTCAGTATCAATAAGACGAGTATAGGCCTTGTCATTCTGAGGGAAAAATGACCTGATAGAATTTTCCAGAGTTAAATTTTTCAACTGAAAACCAAGAACAACAGTGATTATCAAAACAACTGCGATGATAATCCACGGATGTTTGAAAAAACGCTGCATGACTGCAACCTCCCATAAAATATATAAAATTACCTATTGCATTTTTCACAAAATCAACGGATAATATAATTAAACGTTTAAGTAGTTAAACCAATAAACAAAACTATAACAATGCGACAATTTTATGTCAATACAAAATACTTGTTTTATGCTATCGTTCATTTTTAAGAAAAAAACGTCTGTAGCAGACTATAATTGTCACCTTATTTACTATAATGACAAAAGGAGGTATTTTCCAATAATGCAAACTTCCGAAGAAATAAAGAAGCAGGAAATAGAGAAACTTTTTGTATACTTTAAGGAATTAAGTCCAATATTTACAACTCTTGCAGACCCTGTACGACAAACATTACTAATGACACTTATGCAGGCAAGTACCAAAGGAATGAATGTAGGTGATTTAACCTCAAAAACCCAGCTTTCCCGCCCGGCAATTTCACATCATCTAAAAGTATTAAAAGATTGTGGATTAATAGTACCTCATAAAGTTGGGACTCAAGTATTTTATTATTTTAGAATAGGAAAATATATAAATTCTCTAAAAGCAATAGGGCCTCTTCTTGAGAAAAATATAGCAAATATTGATACAGAAACTATAGAAAAAGAAGCACCATGGATTATCGGTTAATTTATCGATATAAAAACAACTCTCACCTTACATCAACTCCCCTCTAAGGGGAATTGATAAAGAATTGACAGTAAAGATTTATTAAAGAGTATAAGAGGAAACACATTCTCCAAAGAATATATCGACACTTCCCTCTGCTTCAAATTTCACAAGCTTACATTCTATTACAGCTGAAATTTCATCTACAGGAATTTTTACATCTATTTTTTTTCCATTTTCAGCTTTTATATTAAACTTCTGATATTTATCTAAGTTATTACCAGAAACGCTACCTAAATCGTTAACAAACTGTCCTTCTGGATTTTTTGGAATAAGAACTGCAAAAACTCCATTTTTACGTACATTAGAATCCAATTTATGGTCAGGAGCACTTACAAAAAGAACTTTTGTTGTAGGTTCATAATCATAAGGAGTAACCCAACCAATTGGAGTGAGGTCATAACCATTTTCACCTTTAGAAGCTATAATTACTGGTGACTTCACAAGTTCATAAGCTTTTTCATTGTCAATCATTTCCATAATAAAAAATCTCCTGAAATAAAAAGTTGATATTTTTGAATATACTATATTTTTCTTTTTGCAGTGTATTTTTTTTATCAATTTTTTTGTAAAATTGCTTACATGAAAGATTCAAAAATACAGGCTGTAGTATTTGATATGGACGGAGTATTACTTGATACTGAATCTATAACAAAAATTTGCTGGAAAAATGCTGCATCAGAATATGGCATAAGAGGAATTGAAGAAGTACATAAATTATGTGTAGGTACAAACTGGAATGATACCCTTACAATTCTTAAAAATAATTATGGAAATAATTTCGATGCAGAAAGTTTCAGAAGCCGTTGTTCCACTCTTTTTAAGGAATATTGTTCTAAAAACGGGATTCCTCTCATGGAAGGTGCAAAATCATGTTTGGAATATCTAAAAAATCAAGGATACAGAATTGCATTAGCATCTTCTACTGCATATCAAAATGTAAAAAGAGAACTTGAAAATGCACAATTATTCCATTACTTTGAAACAGTGACTACTGGTGACATGGTTGAACATTCAAAGCCAGAGCCAGATATATATTTAAAAGCATGCAAATCTTTACATATAAAACCAGAACATTGCGTTGCTATAGAAGATAGTCCAAATGGCATAAAAAGTGCCTACAAAGCAAAGATGAAATGTGTTATGATTCCAGACCTTATAGAACCAACAGACGAAATAAAGTCTATTGTTTGGAAGCTATGTAATTCATTAAATGCTCTAAAAGATTTTCTTTAAATTTTATTTTAATAAAAACTGATTCTTGCTATAATAATAAAAAAATGAATGTAAATGAAAAACTCCGGGAGCAGATTCTGGAGAAGATAAAAGATTTCAGGCTTATAGACGATAACTTTATGACTGTCTTTTTTGACGGGGAATTAGCTTGTACCGAACACCTTCTAAGGACAATCATAGGAAATAACAGCCTGAAAGTTACTAGCGTTAAAAGCCAGTATGACATAGCAAATCTGCAGGGACGTTCTGTCCGTCTTGATGTCAGGGCTGAAGATGACAGCGGTAA
>JAILNT010000174.1 GCA_024691265.1 Treponema sp.
AGTCTAAAAGCAAAAGGCTTATCGAATATAACAGCAGTAAAAGTTAAAATATATGAAACAGAAAGTTCATATATAGAATGCTAAATATATGAGGAAAAAAGCATGAAAGTACTTGAAATATTCAAAAGCATTCAGGGAGAAGGCTCTCACCTTGGACTTCCGGCTGTATTTGTAAGATTTGCACTCTGTAATCTAAATTGTTCTTTTTGTGATACAAAAGAATCATGGACAGATAAAAATGCAAAAGAAATGTCGATAGATGAAATTATAAAAAAAATAGAAGAATTACATGCTAAAAGAGTTATTGTAACAGGAGGAGAACCTTGTATACAAAAGGATATAAATCTCTTCATTGATACATTACACAAAAACGGCTACACTGTCGATATGGAAACAAATGCTTCACTTCCAACACCTAATGCAGACTGGATTGTAGCATCTCCAAAAGCTTGTAACGGTTATAAAATCAACGAACTTTGTAAAGCAAATGAATTAAAATATGTTGTAACAAAAGATTTCGATGATAAAGTTGCCATTCCAGAAGATATACGAAATAGATTTACTGGGAAAATATGGTTACAACCCGATGGCTATAATATGCAGGAAACATGGCAAAAAGCCTATGATATTGCATTACAGGACACAAGATTGAGAGTTGGAGTACAGCTTCATAAAATAATGAGTGTAAGATAACGGATACATGATATGACAGACGCAGAAATAAAACAAATACGAGAGAAAGCAATAAAAGAACTACTCTCTACCATACCGACTGAAAACCCAGAAAGAGAAGGACTTTTAGAAACACCGCATCGAGTTGCGAAAATGTATGATGAACTTTTTGCTGGATATGAAATGAATCCAAAAGAAATCTTATCAAAACAATTCGATGTAGATAGTATGGATAATGAAGCTTCATTATCAGATTCAAGTGAAACAACTGGAATAGTTATTGTAAAAGATATACAGTTCTATAGTCAGTGCGAACACCATATGGTACCTTTTTTTGGGAAAGTCCACATAGCATATCTTCCAGGAAAAAAAGTTGTAGGATTGAGTAAACTTGCACGACTTGTAGAATGTTTTGCCCGTCGTTTACAAATACAGGAAAGATTTACAAATCAACTTGCAAATGTAATAGAAAGAGAACTTAATGCAAAAGGAGTTATGGTAATTGTAAAAGCAACTCACATGTGTATGGTCATGAGAGGTGTAAAAAATCAAACTGCAGAAACCGTGACACAAGCTTTTAGAGGAATATTCAAAACATCTTCAGAAGCTCGAAAAGAAGCCCAATATTTATTAAGCCTATAAAAAAACTACTCTTGTATAGGGAAAAGTATTTAAGTTTTCCCTATACTTTCATTATAAAATTATAAAAGCGGAACTATATAGCTTGTCCATAAATAACTTATAGGCATAACTAAAGCCATTGCCGGCAACATATCAGCTATAGGAAATTCTTTTATCTTTGACATGCGTAATCCTGTTGCAACAAGTAAAAAACCACCACAAGCCTTAAAATCACCAATCATAGAAGCATTTGTATGAGGGACAATTAATTTTGCAAGGGCAAATAAAGCAAAGAAAATTACAGCTTGAGGAATTGCTATAGCAGCTGTTGTTAAACCTAAAGTACAAGCAAAAATAACAGCAGTAAATAAATCCAATATTGACTTAGAAATTAATATAGAAGGGTCTCCAGTCATACCAGCATCAAGAGAACCGTAAATACCTGTACCGCTTGAACAAAATAAAACAAGTGCAGTTATTAAAAGAGATTGAAACTCATCTTTACTAATTCCATCTGGGACAGGAAAAAGACGAGCTAATGGAGCTGCAGAAGAAGAAATTTTATCACCCAGCTTTATTAAAAATCCAAAAATCGAACCTAAAATAACTGCAAGAATAACAGCACTCATATTCTGCATTAAGCCAATAGAACTTATACCCATTCCCATGGCACATATACCGAATACAATATTAAGCTTACCGGTAAAATCTTTTGAGATTCTACTTGAAAAGAAAGTTCCAATTATTCCACCGAGAACAACTGAAAATACATT
>JAILNT010000384.1 GCA_024691265.1 Treponema sp.
ATACTTTTATTTTTTTCTCTTCTTTTTCATATTTTACACGAAGAAAATTATATTGAAGTAAATAATTTCAATTAAGAAAAAAGGCAAAATTTTATTTAGCTGAAAATAAAATAAAGCAATTAGCTTTCAATCTTTATAAAAAGAAAAGATTCTTAAAATAAAAACTAATTATTCCTAATATAATCACAAGTAAAATAAGTAAAAATATACTTTAATTCAAATATATTTAACAATTTAGATTTATAGTATTCGCATATTTTTAATTTTGGAGGGTTTTTACAAATGAAAAAACACATCAAATTGTTTGCAACTATAATTGCAGCTGTAACATTCGCCACATTAACAACAAGTTGTCTTACACCACCACGTAAACATCATCAGAAGCCAGCTCAGCACAAAGAAGCTCCTAAGAATCCTGGAAGACACTAATTTAACAAAAAAAGAAGAGAAAAAAATAAAAGTATCCCTAAAAATAAAAGAATAAAGCTTATATTAAGGGATACTTTTCATCATAAAAGTAAATAAATTACTTTACAAATTAAAATATTATCACTACAGTATTACATATATAATCTTATTCTAGGAGGCCAATTATGAAAACAACAAACAAATCTTCATTCATCACAATAAAAGGACTCCGTTCAACAGGCAAATAATTTTTACCAGAAACTAATTCTAAAAAGATAAAAGTCTCATTAGCGGAGTCCATAAAAACTCTTTTTATACACAGGATTTTTTTATGGGTATTACCATCATTGGGAAAAATACGTCTGCTATAGTTTACAGTGACAGTATTGAGGATTATGCAATCACACAAATAAAAAATATTTGTGATAACGATGTTTCTATCAACTCAAAGATTCGTATCATGAGCGATATTCATCCAGGTTTTGTAGCTCCAATAGGACTTACAATGACGATAGGCAATAGAATTCTTCCAAATCTTGTAGGAATTGATATAGGTTGTGGAATGACACTTGCCAAAGTAATAAAACACAGAGGCATAGAGTATAAACAGCTCGACAGCATAATTCGCAACAAAATTCCGTCAGGATTTCAAATACGAAAAAGCCAACATCGTTTTGTAAATCAATTTGATTTCGATGAACTTATCTGCCATAAGCATATACAAAAAGAAAATGCTGCATTGAGTCTAGGCACTCTTGGTTCTGGAAACCATTTCATAGAAATAGACAAAGATGAAGATAAGAATATTTATATTGTTATACATTCTGGTAGCCGGCACTTAGGAAAAGAAATTACAGATTACTATATCAACCTAGGTAGAAAAAAACTAAAGCAGCAAAATAAAGAAGTAGCCTATGAACTCACATATCTTGAAGATTCCCTTATGCAGGATTATCTACATGACATAAAGCTTGTTCAGGATTTTGCAAAATTGAACAGATTAGCTATGCTGGATGAAATTGTAAAAGGAATGAACTGGAAAACAGAAACTTCTTATAGCTGCGTTCATAACTACATCGACTTTTCTAAAGAATATTCTCGTCCTATTCTGCGTAAAGGTGCTATTAGTGCAAAAGAAGGAGAAAAGGTCATTATTCCAATCAACATGAAAGATGGAGTAATTCTTGGAAAAGGAAAAGGGAATGCAGACTGGAACTATTCAGCTCCTCACGGTTCTGGCAGAATAATGAAAAGAGAAGATGTAAAAAAAAGTTTTACAGTAAGTTCTTTTAAATCTGCAATGAAGGGAATATATTCTTCCTGCATTTCAGCTGCAACACTAGATGAAGCACCTTTTGCATATCGCCCTATTGAAGAAATAAAAAAACTAATAGAACCTACAGTCCAAATAGAAAAAGTGATAAAACCCGTTTACAACTTCAAAGCGGGAGGTGAAGCATGAGAGTTCAGATAACAAGTGGACAAGGGCCTTTAGAATGTGAACTTGCAGTAAAATATCTTTATGAATCTCTTATAAAAGAATATAAAGATACCTCTTTTATACCTGTTCTAATAAATAAATCGTCTTATTGCTCAGGCTATACTTCAATAATTTTTGATACAAGTGAAGACCTTTCTTTTCTTCAAGGTTCTGTAGAATGGTGCTGTAAAAGCCCATTACGCCCCGAACACAAAAGAAAAAACTGGTTTATAAATGTTTCTATATTAGCCAACTGCACAGAAATTACTAAAAATGGCCGTATTTTCTGGCAATTCTTTCGAAGCGGAGGAAAAGGAGGTCAAAATGTGAATAAAGTCGAAACAGGAGTAAGACTAATTCATGAAGCAACAGGAATAACTGTTAGCTGCACAGAAGAAAGAAGTCAGCTGTTAAACAGAAAACGAGCTATAGAAAAGCTTGAAAAGCTTATAAAAGAAAAAAGGCTTGAAGCTCAAAAAAAGCAAAGTGAAGAAGCATGGAAACAGGGGAAAAAACTTATTCGCGGGAATCCAATCCGCATTTATAAGGGATTAAATTTCATTCTTTCTTAAAGCAAGCCTATTAATCTTCTATATCAATTCCCCTCTAAGGGGAGTTGATATGGATTTAGATACAGTAAAACAATTTTCCAAAATAGGATTTTCAAAAATTTATTCCGCTCAAAATATTTTTCTTTTCCAATTAAAAGTTTTTTTGGCAAAATCTCACTAAATCCAAAAAAAATACATAAAAAGCCAAAAATTTTGATAGATTTCCTTTAGATATGTTTTATAATCAATAACTGATTAACTAATTAATCAGTTGCTACACTGATAAGAGTAAGGAGAATATTATGGAAATGACATTGAGATGGTATGGACCAGGCTTTGATTCTGTATCACTAGAGCAGATAAGACAGATTCCAGGAGTTCATGGAGTAATTACAACCTTGTATGATGTTCCTGCCGGGGAAGAATGGACAAGAGAAAGAGTAAAAGGATTAAAAGAAACTGTTGAAAAAGGAAAGCTAAAAATAGCAGGTATTGAAAGCGTAAATGTTCATGATGCAATAAAAATAGGCACGAAAGAAAGAGATAAATATATAGACAACTATATAAAGTCACTACAGGCATTAGGCGAAGAAGATATACACATGGTATGCTATAACTTTATGCCTGTATTCGACTGGACAAGAACAGACCTTGCCAAAAAAAGACCAGATGGTTCAACTGTACTAGCATACGACCAGAAAGTTGTTGATTCTATAGACCCACAGACTTTCTTTGATAAAACAACGGATAATTCAAACGGTTTTGTAATGCCAGGCTGGGAACCAGAAAGACTTTCAAAAGTAAAAGATTTATTTGAAGCTTATAAAGATGTAGACGAAAAGAAATTATTTGATAATCTTGTTTATTTTCTAAAAGCAATAGGTCCTGTATGTGAAAAATACGATATGAAAATGGCTATACACCCAGACGACCCTGCATGGCCTGTATTTAATCTGCCTAGAATAATCACAGGTAAAGAAACTATATTAAAGATGCTGAAAGCTGTTGATAAAGAATATAACGGCATAACATTGTGTATGGGAAGTCTTGGTACTAATCCTAAAAATAACATTCCTGATATAATAAGGGCATGTAAGGGCAGAATTCATTTTGCACACGTAAGAAATCTTCATCATTTCGCACCAGGACTTTTTGAAGAAGCAGCTCATCTTTCTTCTGACGGTAGTTTTGATATGTATGAAGCTGTAAAAGCATTACATGACACAGGCTTTTCAGGGCCAATTCGCCCAGACCACGGAAGAACAATTTGGAATGAAAAATGCATGCCTGGTTATGGCTTATATGACAGGGCTCTTGGTGCAACATACATTCAGGGTTTATGGGAAGCCATAGACAAAGCAGAGGCTAGAGGAATATGAAAAGCGGATTAAGGAACACAGCAAACGCTATAGCTTATGAAAGTCTTAGAAAAGACATTATCAATATGGTCTACAAGCCGGGACAAGAATTAAATGTTATAAATCTTGCACAAGTATTCAGCTTATCGAAATCTACTTTAAGAGAAGCTTTACTTCAACTCGGCAGAGATAATCTTGTAGATGTTTTTCCTCAAAAAGGGTCAAGGGTATCTTTTTTGAATAAAGACATAATAAAGCAAGAACGTTTCATGCGCCTTAATCTTGAACTTGGAGTTATTTCATCATTTATGGATAAGCTTGAAGCTAATGACAGCGACAGAGAAATCTTAGTTACAAAACTTAAAAGCATTATCCTGCAACAACATGCTGCCCTTTTGAGTAAAGATATTGTAGCTTTTCTTGATTACGATGATGAAATGCATCATTTATTTTATTCATACACAGACAATGAATGGATATGGAATATTCTTTCTTCCCATACAGGAAACGAACACCGTATTCGAATACTAAGCCATAAAGACCTCAACATAATAAAAAACGTTGAGGAAGAACATAATATCCTTGTTGAAGCTATACAAAATAAAGATAAAAACAAGGCTATTATTACAGATAGACAGCATCTTAAAAAGCTGGATAAAGAAATGGATTTACTTGAAAAAGATTTTCCTGAATATTTCTCTTCTTTATCAAAATGAGGAAAAATTAATGAAACTTACATTGAAGGATTTAGAAAATAAATCAAATTGGGAAGGTTATTCTCTATTTAATTATGACCATAAAGCCGTTGTTGAAAATACAAAAAACAGACCTGAATGGGTTCATTTCGGGGCAGGAAATATATTTAGAATTTTTCCAGCAGGACTTTGTCAAAAACTTTTGAATAAAGGAAAAATGGATACAGGTATTATTGTGGGAGAAGGCTTTGACTTTGAAATTATAGATAAGATTTACTCTCCTCATGATAATCTTACATTGGGAGTTACTCTAAAAGCTGATGGCTCTATCTCAAAAGAAGTAATAGGCTCAGTAGCTTTTGCTGTAAAATGTGAACCTGATAATAAATCTGATTTTGATATTCTAAAGGAAGCTTTTATAAATCCATCTCTTAAAATGGTATCATTTACAATCACTGAAAAGGGATATGCATTAACATCTGCAAATGGAAAGCTTTTCTCTTCTTATCAGGAAGATTTTATGAAGCCCGTAAACCAGGCAAAAATGTTCCTGTGCCGTCTTACAGGTCTTTTACTTGAAAGATTTAATCATGGAGCATATCCAATAGCTTTAGTATCTATGGATAACTGCTCTCATAATGGAGAAAAGCTTCAAAAAGCTATTCTTGGAATAGCAGAAGCTTGGTGTAAAAACAGTTTTGTAAGCAAGGATTTCATAAACTATTTGAAAGATGAAAATAAAGTTTCTTTCCCATGGTCAATGATTGATAAAATCACACCACGCCCTAATCAGCTTGTTTCTGATATGCTGAAAAAAGATGCTTTTGAAGATACAGAGCTTGTAATTACAGATAAACACACATACATAGCTCCTTTTGTTAATGCAGAAGAAGCCCAGTATCTTGTTATAGAAGATTCATTCCCTAATGGTCGCCCCGCACTTGAAGAAGCTGGTGTATATATGACAGATAGAGATACTGTAAACAAAATGGAAAAGATGAAAGTATGTACCTGCTTAAATCCGCTTCATACAGCTCTTGCAATCTCAGGCTGTCTTTTAGGTTATACTCTTATTGCTGATGAAATGAAAGATGAAGACCTTTGTAAAATGGTTAATATTTTGGGATATAAAGAAGGTTTACCTGTTGTTGTTAATCCGGGAATACTGGAACCTAAGAATTTTATTGATGAAGTAATAGGTAAAAGACTTCCAAATCCATTCATGCCTGATACGCCTCAAAGAATTGCAACAGATACTTCACAGAAACTTTCTATAAGATTTGGTGAAACTATAAAGGCTTACATGGCAGATGAAAAACTTGATATAGAAAATCTTGAAGTAATTCCTTTTATATATGCTTTATGGTGCCGCTATCTTATAGGCTTAGACGATAACGGACTTCCTTTTGAATTATCTCCAGACCCTCTTCTTGAAGAATTAAAAGCTCTTTTATCCGATATCAGCATTGGAAGTAAAAACTATGAAGATAAATTAAAACAGTTACTTTCAAATGAAAAGATTTTTGGTATAAATGTTATGGAAAGCCCTCTTTATACTAAGGTTTTAAATTACTTTGATAAGCTTATTTCTGCAAAAGGAATGGTAAGAAAAACTCTTCATGAGCTTGTAAGTAACTTGTGAATAAATAGATAAAAAAATACCCTCTCCCTATCTTTTCAAAAATGCGTGTTTTCAAGATATAGAGAGGGTAAATTTTATTTACAGTGGTATAAAATTATTTATTGATAAAAGCGGCTAAAGCTTCTGCTGTAAAGTTCAAGGCTTTTGCAACTTCCTTTGCAGGACCACTTTCTCCAAAACGGTCGATACAGAAGCAATCGTTTTTCTTTGCGAATCCTTCCCAACCATAATGTACACCAGCTTCAGCTACAACTACGCGGCTATTCTTTCCAATAACACACTCTTTTACGCTGTCGCTCTGCTCATCGAACAAATTACGGTCAAGTACAGATACAACACGAACTTTTTTATCTGTAACAAGTTTTGCAGCTTCAAGAGCCATGTTAACTTCACTACCAGTTGCAAGAACTGTAACATCTGGGTTATCAGAACCCTTCTGTACGATATAAGCACCCTTCTTTATATCTTCTTTCCAATTAGAATCTTCCTTTGCATAAACTGGAACATTCTGTCTTGTTAAAGCAAGAACAACAGGGTGGTCTTTACTTGCCATTGCAATATTCCATGCTTCTACAGTTTCTTCTGCATCACCAGGACGAAGAACCTGAAGATTAGGGATTGCACGCAAAGCACTTAAATGTTCAATTGGCTGATGAGTTGGTCCATCTTCTCCAACAAAGATAGAATCATGTGTAAGAACATAAAGAGCAGGGATTTTCATAATAGCAGCAAGGCGGATAGATGCTCTCATGTAATCACTGAATACAAGGTATGTTGCACAGAATGGGCGAAGTCCGCCATGAAGAAGCATACCAGCGGCTTCACTTGCCATACCAAATTCACGAATACCATATTCAAGTGTACGGCCCTTTCTGTTTTCTTTGCTGAATGTACCGCCATCACACTTCATAGCTGTTTTGTTTGAACCCTGAAGGTCAGCAGAACCACCAACAAAGCTTGAATACTTTTGTGCAATAGTGTTAATCATAGCACCGCTTGCAGCACGTGTTGCTACATTGTCGCCTATTTTATATACAGGGTCACAAGCTTCTCCGCTAGGCTGTCCGCTCCATGCAGCGTCCCATTCTTTTCTAAGTTCTGGGTTTTCTTTTGACCATGCTTCAAACTCTGCTTTCCAGTCTTCTTCAGCTTTTGCATATTTTGCTTTCTTTTCTTCAAAATATTTATAGGCATCAGGACTTACAAAGAAGAATTCTTCTGGATTGAGTCCAAGATTTTTCTTTGTTTCTGCAACATCAGCTTCTCCCAATGGTTCTCCATGAACTGCAGCAGTTCCCTGCTTTGGAGCAAACTTTCCAATTACAGATTTTAAGATGATAAGAGTTGGCTTTTTGCCTCTTTTTGCATTTTCAACAAGTTCCTGGATTTCAGACATATTGTACATTGAACCTCTGAAAACTTGCCAGCCATAAGATTCATAGCGTTTCTGTATATCATCTGTAAATGTTATATCTGTAGAACCATCAATACTTATTTTGTTTTCATCATAGAAAACAATGAGCTTTTCAAGCTGAAGATTTCCTGCAAGAGAACAAGCTTCATTTGAAACTCCCTCCTGTAAACAACCTTCACCTACAAGTGCGTAAGTGTAATGGTCTACAATCTTATGATGAGGGGTATTATATTTTGCTTCAAGCATCGATTCTGCAATTGCCATTCCAACAGCAAGAGCAACACCCTGTCCAAGAGGACCTGATGTATTTTCGACACCATCAGTCCAACCGTATTCTGGATGTCCAGGGCAGTGAGAGCCTACCTGACGGAAAGACTTTATATCATCAAGAGTCACTTTATAACCGGCAAGATGAAGGATTGAGTACAAAAGCATTGAGCCATGACCTGCAGAAAGGACAAAACGGTCACGGTCAACCCATTTTGAATCTGCTGGATTATGCTTCATTATTTCTCCGTAAAGAACAGAAGCTAATTCAGCACATCCAAGAGGCAAGCCAGGATGTCCAGACTTTGCCTTCTGAATGGCATCCATAGAAAGACTGCGGATAGAAAGAGCGACTGCTTCAAGACCCTTTTCATTCATAATACGACCTCTATTAAATAAAATATCTATATTAGCCGGTTGTAATAAAGCTTAAAACAAGCTGTTACAACCAACAATTCAAAATTATATCACAATATAATCGCTTCTTTGTTGTTTCGCAAGCTCAGCTTCAAGTAACACTGAAACATCTTCAAAATTAAATTCCATTCCTTCAAGAGACATGTCTATTGATTCTATTTCTTCACTTATATCACTCATTGGTAGAAGAGACTGCAACATACGCATTGAATGAGAAAAGAGCTGTGATAAAAGAACAAGTTCAGCTTGAGGTAAAACTCTTAAATCTTTTTTCAAAGAATCTATTTCACACATTAAAGCCCATATCTTTTTATAAAGACAAAGAGCTCTATGTCGCACAGGAGCGATATTAAAATCTGCAAATCTATTATAACTCTTTTTAAGCATAACAGAGCGATTTTTTATTTGCTCTTGTAATTCTTTATTTTCTTCTTCGCCAAGATTTATACAACCAGGTATTATGTATTTAGGTAAATCTTCTAAACTACAAACGTTATTAACAAAAGAATCTACAATAAAGTTATCAAGTACAAAATCAGGTATAACAATTAAATTAGCATCAACACCTGTACCATTTTCAAAAGTGGCTGCATCATAATTCCAGGCTCCTACAGCAGGGATTTCTTCACCTTTTTTCCAGAGTCTTGTTTCAACTCCAAAAGATTCAAAAGCAACTTTATCATTTCTTTGTAAAAATTCTTCTATAGAACCACAATCTAAATCACATAAATCTGTTTTATATTCATAAAAAACTTTAGACAGTTGTTCATTTATAGAAGTACATGGTCCAAATCTTTTAAAACTTCTTAACAATGCGTTTTCAAGACTTCTATACCATCTTTCTCTTTTAGGTTCTGCTTCAAATAAAGATTTTCTTCTGTCAGGAAGTGCTATAAGTCCTATTTTTCCTTCGTCCCAATTAACTATTCTACAAAGCAGTCTGTCTCCATATTTAAAAGCATTTTCTTTTATAAAAGGCTTTAGGGAAACGCAAGTTAATTTGACTTTTTGAGGCAAAAGAAAATCTCTTTCCATTAAATCAAGCTCTCTATTTGCAGGGTCTTCTGCAATATATTGAACTGCATATTCTTCTCCAAAAAGAGAATAATGTTCTATTACAAAATCACTGTCAAAAGTTTCTTCTGTTGTCCTTAATTTTCTACCATTATGGATAAATTTTAATTGATGTGGCAGCATGTCTGAATCAACAAAAGGAATGCATCTATGACCTACAATGAATACTCCTTTATCAACTTCTTGTTTTGTAGGCTTTATACTAAATAAAAAACCGTCAAATGCAGCTGCATAAGTAAGATATCTGTTATTTTCCAAAGCAAATACAGACGGACAACTATTCAAATAATCTGCTAATTCTTCTTGTCTTAAATGAATGCCAGCACTGGCCAATACCTGTTCCACATCTTTTACTGAAAAAGGTTCCATGTAAGTTCTTAAAAATCTGTTCGTAAAATCTTGCAGCCAGTTCATATCTATAATGTACTATTCTATTGAAAAAACGACAATCAACTAAGATTTTTTCATATAATAAAAATTAAAGCAAATATAACGTTCTTTTATAATATACTTAAAAAAACTCTTGTATTTCAAAAAAATCGTTATAGAATGAAAGGTATGAAGTTTTACGAAGCTCTTGAAAAAATAAAAATAAATAAGGAAGAAACTCTTAGACGGTTCTCTGGAAACGAAGCTCTAATGCAGAGATTTGTTTGTAAATTTCCTCAAGATAAAACTTTTAATGAATTGAAAGCTGCCATTGCTAATAAAGATATGAAAGCTATTGAATTGACAGCTCATACTCTAAAAGGAACTAGTGGAAATCTTGGTTTCACAAAACTTTATGAATTATCTACAGAACTAGTAAATGCCGTCAGGGCTGGTGATAATGCAAAAGTTGAAGAATTTTCTCCGAAGGTTATTGATGAAGGTGCATTTATAATTGATGTGCTTAATCAAATAGATAAATAGTTTTTGCAATCTATAATTTTGCAAGTCGTATAGGTTCTTATGCAGCAGATTCGAAAAAAACTACTCATAATAGATGATATAGAACTAAATCGTGCCATTCTTAGAGAAGCTTTTATTAAAGAATATGATATTCTTGAGGCTGAAAATGGCTATGAGGGCTTGATGTCTCTAGATAAAAACAGCAAAGATATAGCTGCTGTATTTCTTGATATAATCATGCCTGAACTAGATGGTTTTGGAGTACTTCAAGAACTTGAAGGTAAAGAATTTCTAAACAAAGTTCCTATATTCCTTATAACAACAGAAGCAACCGCCTATGTTGCAACAAAAGCTTATGACTATGGCGTTGTAGATGTAATTGCAAAACCTTTTAATCTTCTTGTAATAAAAAGACGTGTTCAAAATATAATTGAACTGTATGAAAACAGAAACCAGATGGAAAAACTTTTACACCATCAAAAGCAATCTGTTGCCATGCCTGTTTCTAAGAATACAAAGAAAGAAGAAAATCAGTGGTCAATTATAGAAACTCTCGTTGATTCTCTTGAATCTCACAGTATAGAATCAGGTGAACACGTAAGAAGAATAAGCAGAATAGTAAATGTTATGCTTAGAGACCTTTCTATTTCTCGCCCGGAATGTAAACTTACAGACGAAGATATAGAAATGATTACGAAAGCTTCTACCCTTCATGATATCGGAAAAATTGCTATTACGGAAAAAGTTCTTTTAAAGCCTGAAAATGAAGGTAGACTTACAGAAAAAGAATTTGAAATCATGAAAACTCATACAATAAAAGGATGTGAGTTAATAGAAGCAATCAGAACTTCTTTGGATAATAAGATGTATGTGTATTGTTCTCATATCTGTCGCTCTCATCATGAACGATGGGACGGAAACGGATATCCGGACAAGTTAAAAGGAAACAGGATTCCTCTTTCAGCTCAGATTGTTTCTTTGGCAGATGCCTATAATGCACTTATGTCTAAAAGTATCTATAAAGAAGCTTATAGTCATGAAAAAGCTTGTTCCATGATAAATAATGGACAATGTGGCAGTTTTAACCCTATACTTTTAACATGCTTTAATAACGTGATAGATAGTATCTATCAAGAACTTTACGCAAATGATTTTTTAGCAGAATAAAGCATAAGGAATAAAAAAATATGAAAGATTCTTTCTCATCTGTCCGCATGGATAAATCAAATTCTAAATGGGCTAATTCCATAAAAAGAGAACATAGTCTTTATGGTAGAAGCAATGATGTAAG
>JAILNT010000008.1 GCA_024691265.1 Treponema sp.
TGCTGTCTTTGGTCGTATGTTTTATGATGAAGCAACAAGGGAAATTAAGTTTAATATTTATTCTTATATTTCTAAGAAGAAAATTATAAGAATGTTTTAGAAGAGATTTGTAGCTTAGGCTTTTGGGAGAGAACTATATGAACTTGAATGTGCTGTTTGAATTAAAAAATAGAATTGAAAATACTGTTTTTGCTGGTACAAATCTTATTAAAGATGATTTTCGACTAAAGAAAGCTTATGATGCATTTCTTCCTTTTGCAGATGTAAATCCTGTTTTTGCAAAAATAAAGGCTGGTATGGATAAAGTTTTTCAAGCAGATAAGGAAGCTGTGAATACTGCTATTCTTGATGTGTTAGCCCTTATTGATGCTGTTGTCTATACACAGGGAGAAAATAGCTGTGAAGGCGAAGAAATATCTTTGAATGTTATAAATATTAAGAATTTTGCTAAAAAGGTTTTAAAGAGGAATTAAATATATGGCTGATGATGTATTAAGAAAATCTGCAGAAGTATTGTTTCAGAAAGAAATAGAAGCTTTGATTGCTAATGAGAAAGACTCTGTTCCTGAAGGCTGGAAAATGTCTCCTAAATCTGTTTTGAAATATATTACAGGTGGGGAAAAAGTTGGAGGAGTGGAGATTACTCCTAAGTATATTGGAAATCGCCGTCTTGTTGAAATTGCGATTGCAACATTAGTTACTGATAGGGCCTTGCTTTTAATAGGAGAGCCTGGTACTGCAAAGTCTTGGCTTAGTGAGCATCTTTCTGCTGCAATTAACGGGGATTCTACTAAAGTTGTTCAGGGGACTGCTGGAACTACAGAAGAACAAATTAGATATTCATGGAATTATGCAATGCTTATTGCAAAAGGTCCTAGTATGGACTCTTTGGTAAAAAGTCCTGTTTATAATGCCATGGAAACTGGTTCTATAGCTCGTTTTGAAGAGATATCAAGATGTGCTAGTGAAGTTCAGGATGCTTTAATTTCAATTCTTTCTGAAAAGCGTATTAGTGTTCCTGAGCTTGGAATTGAAGTTCCTGCAAAGAAAGGTTTTTCTGTTATAGCTACAGCAAATACCAGGGATAAGGGTGTCAATTCTATGTCTGCGGCTTTGAAAAGACGTTTTAATATAATTGTTCTTCCAGTTCCATCTTCTATGAAAAGTGAAATTGAAATTGTAAAAAGTCGTGTTGCTCAGCTTTCTTCTAATATTGCATTGGAAGCAGAATTGCCAGATGATAATGTTGTTGAAAAAGTTGTTACTATTTTTAGAGAACTTCGCGATGGTAAAACTTCTGATAATAAGCAGAAGCTTAAATCGACAACGGGTGTTCTTTCTACAGCTGAAGCTATTTCCTTGCTTACTAATTCTATGGCACTTGCTGGAAGTTTTGGTAATGGTGTTGTTACAGCAGAAGATTTGGCTGCTTCTTTACAAGGTGCTGTTGTAAAAGATGAAGAGAATGATAAATTAGCCTGGACTGAATATCTTGAAAATGTTATGAAGAAAAGAGGTCATGAATGGCAAGCTCTTTACAAGGCTTGTAGGGAGCTTAATGGCTGATGAGTTCACCTTTTTATTTTGGCATCAGGCATTTATCTCCAGCTGCTAGTGTCGAGCTAAAAAAGTTTTTGGATAGTGTGAAACCGGAGTTAGTTTTGATTGAAGGTCCAAGTGACCTGAATGATAAAATTGATTATATCACAAATCCTGATGTAAAATTTCCAATAGCTATCATGGCATATACAAAAAGGACACCTGTAAAATCTATATTGTATCCTTTTGCTGAATATTCTCCAGAAATACAGGCTTTACTGTGGGCTAAAAAGAATAATGTGAAATGTGCATTTATGGATATGCCGTCTTCTGCTTTTCTTGCTTTTCCTGATACAGATTCTATGGATTTTGAAGAAGCTTCTAAAGATGTTGATGTGACAGAAAATGTTTATGCAAAACTTGAAATGCTTACAGGTGAAAGTCATGACTGCTATTGGGAACGTAATTTTGAGCAGCTAGCCGGGACAGGGCTTTATAGAGAGGCTTGTAACACTTTTGGACGTGAAATTCGTAAGAGTGAAAATGCTTCTGGTAAATATAATGCAGCAGAAACTCTTATTAGAGAAGCTTTTATGAAGCGGACTATTGAAAGTGCTATTAAACAAGGTATTGCAGCTGAAAAGATAGTTTGTGTTTGTGGTGCTTTCCATGTTGGAGGTCTTGAAACAAATACAGCTATGACAGATGAAGAATTAAATAATCTGCCATGTGTTGAATCTTCTTCAACTCTTATGCCGTATTCTTTCTATAGACTTTCTGCTTTTTCTGGTTATGGAGCTGGAAATAGTTCCCCATCTTATTATCAGATGCTTTATAAAGCTATGAGTAAGATAAATAAAACTTCTTCTAATAAAGATGAATGCATGGAAGAAATATTTACAAAATATCTTGTTTCTGTGGCTAAAAATCATCGTGATAGTGGAAATATTGTTTCTTCTGCTTCTGTTATTGAAGCTTTGAGGCTTGCTAAGTCTGTTGCTTTAATAAGGGGAAGTAAATATCCTGTTTTACAAGATTTGCATGATGCAATGATTGCTACTATAGGGCATGGGAATTTTTCTGAAATTGTAGAGGCTTGTACAAAGGTTGAAGTAAATCCTGTTGTCGGTTTCCTTCCTAAGGGAATGAGCGTAACTGCAATTCAAGATGATTTCATGCGAAATGTAGAAAAGCTTAATCTTAATGATTATTTGTCTGAATCAGTTCAAGCTTTTTGCTCTTTTGGAAACAAAAAGAAACCTTATCTGGATTTAAGAGAAAACAGGTATGCAGCAAAGGAAAATGCTTTTCAAGATTTAAATACCTCTTTCTTTTTTCATAGGCTTGAAGTTTTAGGTGTTGCTTTTGCTTCGTACAATGGTGATGGTGGCGAAGAAAATATAAATTATAAAGAATACTGGCAGATGAAATGGACTCCTGAAGTTGAAATGCAACTTGTTGAAAATGCTGTTTTAGGAGATAGCATTGTATCTGCTGCTGTATTTAAAATAAAAGAACTTGCAGACTCTGTTTCTAATATATCTGAAGCTTCTGAAATATTTGAAAAAGCCTATCTATGTGGTTTACCGGAATCTTGTGACTATGTATTAAAGATTATGCAGGCATTTCTTATAGATGAAAATGCCCTTGTTAGTGCAGCTGATACTTCAGAAAGGCTTTCTTCAATTGTCCGTTATGGGGACATTAGAAAATATGATTCAAAGCCTCTTTTACAAATGCTTGAAAAGCTTTATTTGCGTTCATGTCTTGTGATGAAAGATGCTTGTATTTGCGATGACGAGAATGCTAAGACTGTAATTAAAGCGATGGATAAAGTAAATAGCTTGCAGTTGAATCATGATTTTTTAGAGGAAAGTAAGATTTTAGATTTACTTAAAGAGATTTCTGTAAAAGATAATCTGAATCCTAAATGTTCTGGTTTTGCTATGGCTCTTTTGCTTGAAAGAGGTAAAGCAGATGAAAATGTTCTTTCTAATGAACTCTCTCTTCGCCTTTCAAAAGGAATGCCTGTAGATTTAGGAGCCGCATGGATTGAAGGTTTATCTGCGAAAAATCATTATACGCTTATAGCCCGGCTTTCTTTATGGGAGAAAATTGCTTCCTATATAGAAGAACTTGATGATGATGAATTTAAGAGAGCTGTTGTCGCTCTTAGAAGAACTTTTTCTGAGTTCAGTAAAAATGAGAAATGTGATATTGCTGAAAATCTGGGTGAGATTTGGGGTTTCAATAAAGATCAAGTTGCTGATGTTTTGACTCATGATATGAATGTAGAAGAACAGAAGAAGCTTGATGAATTGAACGATTTTGATTTTGATGATATTTAAGTGAGTTTCGTATATGACAAAACAAGAACAGATTGCCAGATGGAGATTAATACTTGGTAGCGAAGTTCAGGAAACTTTTAATGAGTTTAATGATTCTGATGAAAACGCTGCTTTTGGTGGAAGTTCTGCTGATAATGGTAAAGGAGCGAGTGGAAAACTTACAAAAGAACAACAGTTAATAGATGAAACTTTAGCTGCCATTTATGGTACTCCGGAAGAAAGTTTTGGGAATGCTTCTTCTAAAGGAAAAGGCAGGGGTGCTGGAAACGGTAAATCTTCTCCTGTTTTATCTAAATGGCTTGGTAATCTCAGGTCGTTATTTGATAATGAAACTGTTACAGTTGTTCAAAATGATGCTGTTGAAAGAAAAGGTTTAAAAAGTTTGTTGATGGAGAGTGAGCTTCTTGACAATCTTGAACCTGATATTGGTATGGCTGAGTTGCTTTTGGAACTTAAAGACCAGATTCCAAAACAGTCCAAGGAAAGTGCAAGAAACTTTATTAAAAAGATTGTAGAAAATATAAATAAGCTGCTTGAGAATGGATTAAGGCAAGCTGTTTCTGCTTCTATTAACAAAAAAAGTCATTCTCCTTTACCAAGTGCTTCTGCTATAGATTTTA
>JAILNT010000041.1 GCA_024691265.1 Treponema sp.
TTCCTGTTTCGTATAGTGTGATGAAAGGAATTTCCATGCAGTATTGTTCTCCGTAATCAAAAACAGGGATTGAATAATTTTGATTGCCTTTTCCCTCTAGGTATGCATTTTCGATAGAAGAAATTATATTTTTACTGATTAAAATACGACATTTTGCTGATGACATTATTGCTTTCACAAAAACTTCGCTATAGTCGTCAGTGTCAAAATCAAAAGAATCAGCAATAGATTCATTTTCTTCTAAAGTAGCTTCACTTTCTCCTAACAGGAATGGAATATAAAATTTATTTCCTTTAGTAGTAGGAAGGTATGATTTTTCTGCTTTATCTTTTGTTTTTGGATTTATAGAAAATTGAATTTCTGCACCTATTTCAAGTTCTGTATTAACGGGTTTTATTACTGTATTTTCAGGTAGTTCTTTGAATACTTCTTCATCAAAATTATTAAAAAGTTCTTCCGGGTCTTCATCTGCTAAAGTAAAAAGTACCTTAGATAAAGTCACTTTGTAGTAAATATTGTACATGCCGTTTTTGTATGAAATTGATTGAACAGAATCTACACATGAAGAAAGACAAAGAATAAGAATAAAAATTGGAAAGACTTTTAAGAAGTGTTTCATAATAATTTATATTATAACACTATATGGACAAAAGCTATTCATAAAAGAAAATAATATGTTTTAGAATTAAATTTTTAAGGAATGACATATTATGAAAAGTTATCATTATTTCATTTAGGCATAAAAAAAGACCATTCAATTGAATGGTCTTGATAGCAGGGGTTGGACTTGAACCAACGGCCTCCGGGTTATGAGCCCGACGAGCTGCCAACTGCTCTACCCTGCGTCGTGTGAATGTATAATAGCATAGCTTTTTTATTATGTCAACAAAAAAATATAAAAAATATCAATTTTTTTTATCAACACGCTACTTTAATACTCTACTTTTTATTGTTTTTATCATTTTCCTTTTTAAGAGCTTTGTCAAAGATACTTTCCATTTCTTTTAGAGTTTTCAAATCTGTAGTTGATTTTTGTTGTTTTTCTGCTGGTAATACAGTTTTTTCTACTGTTTTCTCTTTTGAAGCTTCTTCTGTATTTTCTTTTTTGTCTGAAACTCTTGAGAACCAAAGCCTGCATTCTAATATTGTGAGTAAAATTGCTATAAAAGCAAAACTATTCTTCATGAAAGCTGTAGCTGCAAAAAAGTTATATATTCCATGCATTAAGATTGCTATTAAAAGCGGAAATATATTAAATCTCCTTCTTTTTACAGAGTATATAAAAAGAATGCTTAAGCCAGCACAAAAAGTATGAATAAGAACAGATGTGAAAAGACGTGGACCCCATTGAACAAGTCCGTGTAACATGTAAATTACTATCTCAAATGTTCCAACTGCAAGTCCTGCTGTTAAGCCTGAGGCGAAATAACTTGCTTTATTCTGTTTTTTGAATGGGATAAGAAGCATAAAAAGCATTTTTATGGTTTCTTCTATTAGTCCGTTTATTAGAATTGTTTTTGCTAATAATCCTAGAATTGTTTGTGTTGAAAAAAAAGGCATGTATAGCATTATGTATTGAATGCATGTTATTGGAATAATAGAAAAAAGTCCTATTACTACCGCTATAAGTCCATAATGCAATTTATATCCCTTTATCGCAAACTTGAATATTGCAATAAGTGCTATGAGAGGGATAAAGCTTAAAAAAATTGATGTATAGATACTCATATTATTTTCTTTATCATATATTAAACTTTTGATTATTGCTATACTTTAATGTATGAGCAAAGAGTTAATTGTATTAATGGGTATAAAACATTGTGGGAAGACGACACAGGGAAAAAGATTGGCAGCTTTTTTTAATTGCCCTTTTTATGATACAGATGCTGTACTACAGGATTTAACAGGAAAATCTGCCAGAGAAATATATTCACAGGAAGGAAAGGAAGCCTTTATGCAAGCAGAAGCTTCTGCTTGTGAGAAAATTATGGCAGCAGAAGCTTTTGAGCGACTTGTTATTGCAACAGGCGGTGGTTTTTGTAATAACAAGAAAGCTATAGATGTTTTGCGTTGTAAAAACAAAAAAGAAGGGAAAAGTATCTTTGTGTTTATGAAAGCAGATGAAAAAGTTGCTGCGGACAGAATTGTAAAAGAAATTACATATTCAGATGATAATAAAATGCAGAATCTTCCTGCCTATATTGCAGTTTCAAATCCTAAGAATGAAGATGATGTAAGAAATTTGTTTCACGAATTTTATGAAGAACGCTGCCGTATTTATACAGAGCTTTCTGATATAACAATAGAAATGCCGCCTGTATCTAAAGAAGAAAATACAAAGCGGCTTCTAAAAGTATTAAATATAAAAGCTTAATAAGCTTTCATCTGCTTGTTTTTAATTTTTGTAGAAGAATTATTCTCCACAGCTGCAGCCGCCGCCACAACCACCATCGCAACTGCAGCCACCACCACAGCCACCATCTCCACAACTGCAACCGCCAGAAATAGAATCGAGTTCTTCCTGTGTTGCTTCACGAATAGAAACTACTTCTACATCGAAATGTAATCTCTTTCCTGCGAGTTCGTGGTTTGCATCAACTGTAACTTTGTCATCAGTAACTTTTGTTACTGTAACAATCTGAGAACCGGCTGCTGTATCTGCCTGGAACTGCATTCCTTCCTCTATTTTTATTCCTTCTGGGAACTGATTGCGGTTAACTTCCTGTACAAATGCTTCATTATATTCACCATAAGCATCTTTAGGTTCTATTACAGCTGTAAACTTGTCGCCTTCACTCTTTCCTTCAAGCTGATTTTCTAGTCCTGGAATGAGATAGCCGTTTCCGTGTATATATTCAAGAGGTGTTTTACCAATTGAACTGTCGAGCTCGTTTCCGTCGTCGTCTTTAAGTGTGTAATGGATAGATACGACTGAATTTTTGGAAATTGTCATGTAAACTCCTGTAAAAAAATTGATTCGGATTTATCATGCAAAATGCAATATTTTTCCGAATGGCGATGAATTAAAAGATAACGTGAAATTATAGTTAAAGGCAAGTATATTTATGGACATTATTTGTATTTTTGCCGATAATGCAGACTATGAGAAAGTCTGTAATTGTAAGTATTGTTTTAATAATGTCTTTTTTTATTGCCACAGTAGGCTCTCAGACTAAACCCCTTTATGTTTTGCCTCAAAGACTTCCATTGCCTGTTCATGATACAAATCAAATGAATTTTTTATCAGGTTCTGATAAAGGTTTATTTAGAATAATAAAAAATAAAACTGTAGAACCCCTTTGGACAGAAGGAAAAATCCTTCAGATATTAAATGTCTCTCTTGGTAAAGATGATTCTGCATGGTATTTTGTGACTAATAATGGAATTCTTTATTCTCATGACCTTAAGACTTTTGAATATAGAAATGAAGGTTTGCCTCTCCTTACTGTAAAAAAGTATGACGGTGTTAATACAAGTTTTGTAAAACAAGTTGCTTCATTAAAGGATATAGCGGTAGACCCTTTAGATTCTAATATTTTAGTTACAGCTACAAGAGATAATGTATATCTTACAACTGATGGCGGTTTGAACTGGAAGAATATGGGCTCAATGAGTAAAAATGCTTCTGGAATAAAAGCCGTTGCAGTTTCTCATATGCCTCGTCCTTCTTTTAAAGCAAATCCTGAACTTAGCAAGGAACAGAACAGACAGAACGAGCTAAATAATACGGATATAGTTATATTTCAGTCTCATGCCATGTATGGGCTTTCATACCGCTATATAAACGGGAAAGGCTGGAACGATGTTTCTGCCGGCTTTGAAGGAATGAAATCTATTTCAATGCCAGATGAGCTTTCTGATATTCTTCCTGCTGTAACAGAGAATCCAGATGGCACTTTTTCTGTTGATGTCTACATAGGAAGGACATACAGTCCTCAGATATATCGTTTTGATTGGACTTTAAAAAGAGCTTATACGGTTTATAAGGGAAAAGAGCCTCTTGATACTGTGGATAGCCTTGCTTGGACAGGGAACTCTCTTGTTTATTTGATGCCTGGTATGATACAGCATTATGACCCTGTAAATAAGAATGATTTACTGGTGCCTCCTGAATATGCTGTATGGAGAACAGCTTTAACTGTAACGCCTGGAAATATAAATGCGGCTTATATACCAGCAGAAAGAAGTGGTTTTTCAAAAGCATTAAGCCTTAATGAATTGTGGCTTTTGACTCCTAGAAAAATTCATTCTGCCGGGATAAAAGCGGGAAATAAAGTTATTGAAGACAGAAGATGTATTTATGTTCCTGAATGGCAGGCTTATACTCTCGCAGGAATGAATAAATTTAAGAATATCATTAAAAATAATAATCTCAATGGGCTTGTAATAGATATGAAAGATGATTATGGACTTCTTCGTTACAACTCAAAGAATGAAAAAATATTGCAGAAAGCAAAGATAAGTAGTTATGCAATAAATGTAGAGCAATTTGTACAAGAATTCAAAAAAGATAATATTTATCTTATTGCCCGTATTGTTGTTTTCAAAGATAAAAATCTTGCTGATTATGGTAAAAAGCAATATTCAATCTGGAATAATACTACAAATGCTCCTTGGATTGGTATAAAAGGCGTTTCTTCTATAAAAGATGAAAATGGAGTTGTAACTGGCTCTAAGACTGAATACTATGATGAAAGATGGGTAGACCCTTATTCCCCTGAAGTTTGGGAATATAACATAGATATTGCAAAAGAACTTGTTTCTCGTGGTTTTGATGAAGTTCAGTTTGATTATATCCGTTTTCCAACAGATGGTACGAATCTTTCAAAAGCTGTTTACAGATGGAAAAGTGCAGGAATGGATAAAGAAAGTGCCCTTATTTCATTCTTATCTTATGCAAGAGCAAATATTGATGCTCCGATAGGAATCGATATATATGGAGCAAATGGCTGGTACAGAACAGGAGTTAGAACAGGGCAAGATGTAGAACTTTTGTCTGAATATGTTGATGTCATTTGTCCTATGTTCTATCCAAGTCATTTTGAAAATTCTTTCTTGAACTATTCACCAATAGCTGATAGGTCATATAGAATCTATTACTATGGAACATATAGAAACAGTGTAATAGGGCGTAATAATATAATCGTTCGTCCTTGGGTACAGGCTTTTTATATGAACGTTGCCTTTGATCGTAACTATTATGATAAATCTTATGTTCAAAGAGAAGTTTTTGGGGTAAGGGATAGTGTAAATCATGGTTACATGTATTGGAACCAGAGTGGACGTTATGATGATTTATCTCCTGACCCTGGAGATGCGAAATATCCTTGGAATGCTACAGAAGCTTCATCAGAATTTAGAAAACCTGCATTGAGTTCTGATAAAGAAGAGGATTTTATACAGCAGGAAGAATATTTAGATGATATTTCTGTACTTGATAGTGTTCGTTCTTATGGCGAAAAGATTGACGCTTCTAAAACTTCCTACAATACAGAGAGTAGTTCTACAACAAAGTCTAATAGTGTTCTTAGTAATGTGCAGCAAAGATGGCAGAATCTTGCACAAACTAATTATTAACAGATTTACTTAATTAATAGCAAATTAGAGGATTTTTCTTAATATGGATAATACAGGATATACTCCGGAAGAGCCTATCGCAGCTATTGCAACAGCTTTAGCTCCTGCTGCTCTTGGAATCATAAGAACGTCAGGAAAAAACTGTATAGAGCTTGTTTCAAAAGTATTTTCACGAGCAAAGGCTTTAACAGAGGCATCAGGAAATACTATTGTTTATGGTTGGATTGTAAATCCTAAAGATAATCAGAAAATAGATGAAGTTCTTGTAAGTGTTTTTAAATCTCCTAAAAGTTCTACAGGTGAAGACATGGCTGAAATAACTTGTCATGGAGGACCTTCTGTTGTTTCTTCTATCTATAATCTTCTTTTGGAAAATGGATTTAGAACAGCAGAAAGAGGAGAGTTTACTTTCAGGGCTTATATAAATGGAAAAACTGACCTTACAAAAGCAGAGGCTGTCAAAGAAATTATAGATAGCCGTACATCTTCTAGTATAAAACGTGCTGCCGGTCGTCTTTCAGGAAGCCTTTTCAAAGAAATTGCAGATGTCAAAAAACTTGTAGTAGATACTTTAGCTGCTATAGAAGTTGAAATAGAATATCCAGAAGATGAAGAAACAATAGCAGATGCTTTTGATGTAAAAGGATTAAAAGAAGCTTCTAGCCGTCTTTCTGAGCTTTTATCTACATGGAAAGTTGAAAAACTTTATCAAGACGGTGTAAGGGTTGTTCTTTGTGGAAAGACAAATGCAGGAAAATCTAGTCTTTTTAATGCATTATTAAAAGAGGATAGGGCTATAGTATCAGATATAGAAGGAACTACAAGGGACTGGATAGAAAGTTGGGTAAGTTTCGATGGAATACCAGCTCGCCTTTTTGATACAGCAGGACTTAGAGAAACAGAAGATATAGTTGAAAAACGTGGAGTAGAGCGTACTTTAGATTTAACAAAAGAAGCTGATTTGATATTGTACCTTGTGGATAGTTCAAAAGGCTTTGATGAAGATGATAAAGCTTTCTTTGAAAATTATGCTTCAATATCAGGGGAAAAAATACCTCTTGTGCTTGCATGGAATAAAAGTGATAAAAATAAAAATCCAAAAGCTATAGATGCTTCTTTACAATCGTCTATAGGTGCAGAAGTTCACATAAGTGCAAAAGAAGGCGAAGGTATAGGAGCTTTAAGCCAGGCTGTAAAAAAGCTTTTACTTGCCCTTACAGGTTCTGATAGAGCTGGAAAAGGTCTTGGTAGCGAAAGACAGAAGAATGCAGTAAAAGAAGCCTTAGATAGAATTAATCATGCAATTGAAGTTGCTGATGAAGGATATGCTTTAGATGCTGTTGTACAAGATTTGGAAGATTCTTTGGATAGCCTTGGAGAAGTAACTGGAGAAGTAACGCCTGAAGATGTTCTTGATTCCATTTTCTCTCATTTTTGCGTTGGTAAATAATTAAAAGCTAAGAAAGCCGGGAAGCCTGTTAAATAAAATTAAAATGCAGTTTTCCCGGCTTTTTTATTAGCGATAGCTTAATATTTTATTTTTTATAGCTTCTGCAAAAGCATCAATATCACTTTGCTTTGTAAAAGCATCTGTTCCTAAATCTGGGACAGGTTTATTTGAACTTGCAATCCAGTATCTTACATAATTTGCCTGACTATCAGCCGTAGGACAAGAAGCAAGGGTAGGAGCAAGTCCTGTTGCAAATGCGAAATTAGCTATATTCCCTATGATTTTATCCATCATGTTAACAGTATTTTCTGAATCATTCATAGGAATTGCAAGGGTTATTGAAGCACAGAAACTTCTTTGTGAAGCTCCTTCTATTGACGGATAAAATATTGAAGCATAGCGATTTATAGTGCTTTCTGGTATTGTTCTATGCATACTTAATGTTGTAAAAACAATAGGAGCATCTTTTGCTTTCATGAAAGCCTGTACATCTTCTTTTATAAAAGAAGAAAATTGAGGGTGTATAAGACCTTCTTTTTTCCATTCTGAGATAGAAAGAATAGTAGCCTGCATTTTATCTATTGCAGTATTGAAAGATTCCTTATCTCCTTTAGAAGAAAGCAGAATATCAGCAACTTCTTTTTCAATATC
>JAILNT010000183.1 GCA_024691265.1 Treponema sp.
GGAACAAAAAGATGCTAAGGGAAACGTTGTAAGCAAGAATATCGTTGGCTCTCCTGATATAAAAAGAAAAGGTGTTGTTGGTTATAAAATCGATAAAATCTTTACTGACCATAGCGGAAAGAATATAGTGTTTGTAGTTGAAAAGACTATAGCTGATAGTACAGGCTTTTCAATTAGATATATGGTAGAAACGGTTCATTTATAAATCATTTAGCAATACTGATTTAATAATCAGTACAAAATAAAAAATTAAAAAAAATAATTGAAAATACATTATTTTTTAACGTTCTGACTAAATATCTATAGTGGTAGATTTTTCTGCCACTATTTTTTTTATTCGGAGCTAAAAAATGATAAAAGCTATTGTTGTATTTTTTATTTGTCTTGTCTTTTCGCTTATACTTACATGTCCTTTTGGTTGTGTTAGTTCAGGAGATGATTTTCATTTTGTTGATTATTCATATCCAGCACCCAAGTTGTGTGGATTAAAAGTTTTATCTGCTGATTCTCTTTTATGCACCTTTAACAAGAATATTTCTTTTTCTTGTTATGCAATCACTGATATCAAAAAAAATGAAAGTTTACCAGCAAAGCTTTCTTTTCCAGATAGTGAAAATGTGTGTATAAACCTTCTTAAAAAAACAGAGATAGGAAAAGAATATTTATTATCAGCCCAAGTTTCAGATACTAGTGGTAATAGCCTTATGCTTGAAGTTAATTTTTCCGGGATAAATGATAATAAAGCTAGCCTTGTTTTAAGTGAACTTAGAGATGGGTATTCCTCTAAAAAGAAAGAATGTGAATTTATTGAATTATATGTTGTAAAAGCTGGTAATACAGCAGGCCTTGAAATATATAGTGCTTATGATGGGGAGAAAAAATTGTATAAAATGCCTTCGTTAGATGTGAAAAGCGGTGACTTTATAACAATACATATGAGAACTCTTATGCCAGATGAGAATGTATCAGAAGTCAATGGCGATAAGACTTTTGGGCGAGGAGTAGATTCCTGTAAATCTGCTTTTGATATTTGGAATGCTGGCAATGAAGCTCATTTTGGAGCTGATTATGATGTAATCTTATTAAGAGATTCTGATAATGGAGCTATATATGATGCTTTATGCTATAGAAAAGCAGCTAAGATTTTTGCATGGCCTAAAAAGACTTGTGAAGATGCATTAAAAAAAGCTTATGAAGCTGGAGTTTGGAACGGAGAAAATATAGATTCTGCTTTTAATGCTGACGGGCTTACTTTGACACATTCTATTGCTAGGCAAAATCTAAATAAATTAAAGAATGTACATTATCCTATGAAAGTAAGTGCCAGTGACTGGATTGTTACAGAGAACCGAAAAGCTATTACACCAGGTTTTTCTAACAGTAGTAAAAAAATTAAAAAGTCTATATAGTGCTTGCAGTTATTAAAAAAAGCATGTTATAGTATTCGGATATGTCAGAGTTATTAGCACCGGCAGGAAACGTTGAAGCGTTGGATGCCGCCATCGGTGAAGGTGCCGATGCAGTTTATTTAGGACTGAAGAGCTTTAATGCACGTTTACGCTCTTCAAATTTTGCATGGAATCAGTTTGAGGGTGCGGTGCAATCCTTGCATCGTCAGGGAAAGAAAATCTATGTAACTGTTAATACTGTAAGTGAAGAATCTGAGACTGAGCGTCTTTACCGCTTTTTATCTTATCTCGAGAAAATAGGACCTGATGGACTTATTGTTCAGGATTTTGGTGTAGTTAGAATGGTTCAGGAATTTTTTCCTAAACTTACTATACATGCTTCTACACAGATGAATGTAGAAAGTGCTGCAGCTGCAAATCTTTTACATAAGCAGGGCTTATCTCGTGTTGTTGTTGCTCGAGAACTTGGGCTTAAAGAGATAAAGTATATAAAAGAGCATACTAAAGCTGAACTTGAAATGTTTGTGCATGGTGCTCTTTGTGTAAGCGAAAGTGGTCTTTGTATGTTTTCTAGCTATCTTGGTGGAAAATCTGCAAATAGAGGAATGTGTACCCAGGCTTGTAGAAGATTTTATACTGCAAATACAGAAAGCGGAGGAGAAGTTCCTGGTTATTATTTCTCTCCTGCTGATTTGCAGCTTATAGACCATATTCCTGATTTAATGGATATTGGTATAGATTCTTTCAAGATTGAAGGAAGAATGAAAAGTGCAGAGTATGTAGGTAGCGTTGTTGCCGCTTATCGTTATCTTATGGACCATTATAAGGAAGATAAGAAAGGAGCAATTGCAGCTGCAAAACGTATTCTTGCAACAGATTTTGCCAGAAAAAAGACAACTTACTGGTACAATTTTGATAATCCTGAAGATGGTGTTGTTCATGCAGGCGAGGCTGTTCTTGATCCAAAGCAAGCAGGCGGAACTGGTATCTATCTTGGTAAAATTGTTGAGCAAAAGACTCCTCCAAAGAAAGGATTTTCATTTGATAATGCACAGAATGAAAATCAGAATTCTTCTGAAAATCCAATGGAAATGGATAATGATGAAGAGAAAACTAATACAAAGAATGTTAGTGGCGATGACAAACCTATAAAAATGGCTGTTATCTCTGGAGGTTCTTATGACCCGGACCCTGGAGATAGTATCAGACTTCATCGTCATGATGATACAGGACGTGTAAGTCATAAGGTTCGTACTGTAGAAATTGATGAAGAAGGAAAGAGATGGATAGATGTTCCTGTTGGATTTAGTCGTGGAGATGATGTATATCTTCTTCAAACAAAATCTATGTCAAAACGCTATCCTAGAGTTCTTCCAAATGATATTGGTAAGTTTAGAACTCAACCTGGAGCAGAAAAGCTCCCTATAATGGATTTAACACCTGTTCAGAGAAATGAATTGTCTTATTTCCCTGAAGGCGTATATATTGAGCTTTCTACAATAAATGATTTATTCCTTGCTCAGAGTGAACACCCTGTACGTTATGTACTTGATTTGAATAATGAAACAAAAGGACCTTTGTTGTCTGAAGTTCCTGGTGGAAAACCTGTTCTTCCTGTTTCAAAGAAAATGGTAATTCTCTCTCTTGACCCATATCTTCCTGCTTCACTTGAAGAAGATATGCAGAATACATTAAATGCCCTTGTAGAAAAAGGATATTCAACTTTCATTGTGAATAATCTTGCACAGATTGAAATGCTTAGAGGAAAAACTGTAAATGGTAAGAAAGTGAATCTTATTGGAGGACCTTATCTTTATACATTTAACCGCTGGGCAGTTTCATTCCTTGAAAATCAGGATATAGGAGCTTTTATCACTCCATTGGAGAATTCAGAAAAGAACCTTGAAGCAACCTTTGATTCTAGTGTAAGAAGTCGTGTTATGGTATCTGTATTTGCTTATCCTACCTTGTTTAGAATAAGATTCAGATTGCCAAAAGATTATGACTTTACATATTTCATGGATAAAGAAGAAACTGTGTTCAAGGTAGTTTCTGGAAAAGACGGAAGCTTTGTTATGCCTGAGATTCCTTTCTCAATAGTCGATAGAACTGCAAAGCTTAATTCTAAGGGCTTTACAAGAATTCTTATAGACTATTCCCATACGAAAGTTCGAAAAGGTGACCTTAAGCAAATTATCGGAGCTATGATGAAAAGCCAGCCTTTGCCAGAAACAAATCGTTTTAACTGGAAAAATGGCTTTTATTCGCCGGAGCTTATGGAAGAGTACAGAGCAAGTAATGAGAGAGCTGCCGCAGCTCGAAAAATGGGCTTGAATACTAGCTCTCGTCCTGAAAGAAAAAATAACCGTCCTTTTAATAATCGAAATAATAAAAAGAACGGTCGCAGAAAGTAGTATTACATACAATTAGAATACAGGAATAGAATCCTCTAATTGTTCTCTAGCATTAGCACTTGCAGCTTCTACGAGGTCAGAAATGTCTTCTTTTGAAGCTGCATTTTTTTGTTCTATTGCATTATCAATTTTTTTTATTCTTTGTCTAAATTCTAATTGATTTGCTATTATTACAACAGTACTTTTATTTTTACCATTTTCATCAGTCCATCGTTCTTGCTTTAATTCTCCTGCTAATGTCACACATACACCTTTTTTTGCAAGAGTTTTGCACCTTGATAAATATCGGCGGTCAAAAACTTTTACAGTAAAATAAGAAGGAATAGATTGCCAGTTTCCGTTTGAATCCTTATAGTTTCTGTCATAAACAACTCTTAGTACACTTAATTCTGTGTCTTTAGAAAGTTGACGTTGTTCTGAGTCTGCTGTAAGAACTCCACTTAAAACTACTTGGTTTATCATGTTTTTTCTCCATAAATAATATTTTTAACA
>JAILNT010000060.1 GCA_024691265.1 Treponema sp.
TATTTTCAAAAAGTGAAGAAAATAAAGAATTTATAAAAAATATTTATTTTTTTCTTGAAATTTAGACAATCATACTGTATATTTTAATTGTACACAATTTTATTTTGTATCTTCATGATATACATAGGAGAATCATTATGAGCCTTGAGTTTAATGAAAAGAACTTTGAAACAGAAGTATTGAAATCAGATAAGCCAGTATTCGTAGATTTTTGGGCTTCATGGTGTGGTCCTTGCAAAATGATGGGACCAGTTGTTGAACAGCTTGCAGAAGAAATGGGCGACAGTGTAAAGGTTGGAAAAGTAAATGTTGATGATAATGAAGAACTTGCTCAGAAATATGGAATTATGAGCATACCTTGCTTTATTGTTTTCAAAGATGGAAAAATTGCCAACCAGAGAATCGGTGGCTGCTCAAAAGAAGATTTAAAAGCTCTTTTGAACTAGTTTATTTTTTGACTCTGATATTTATGGAAATGTTACAATATTTTCGTAAATATCAGAATTTTTAAAACTTGGTACTGAAAAGTACCGTTAAACCCTTATATACTGTTATAAGCAGGAAATGTTTTACATATAAGCTAAAACAATAGGGGTGTAAAAATGAAAAAAAATATTTTACGTAAATTGGCAACTTCATTCATTTTTCTAGCATTAGGAACTTTTGCTTCTGCAGAAGCTTACATCAGTGCAAATGATATTGAAGAAGGAACTATCACTTCAGAGAAGAAGCTTGAAGATGGTTTTTCAATCATTGCGACAGAAGAAAAGCTTGTTAAAATCGACAAACATGGAGCAGATGTTGAGCTTCCAAAAAATGCAGCAGGAGAAAGTTTCTCTCAAAGAATCAATTTGAAGGGTTCTGGTTCCAAAGAATATCGCTGTGTAAAGTTCAGTGCAAAAGCAGGACAGAAAATCACTGTTGACTGTGCAACATCTTCAAAAACAGATACTCGTGCTCTTAAGGTTGTTGATGAAACAGGAAAAGAAGTTCTTTCTATATCTGCAGAACCTACAAACAGCTCAACTACAAAGATTTATTCAGGTTCTGTAAAAGCACCTTCAACAGGTACATATTATGCATATTCAGCAAAAGGCGGTATGTATATTTATGAGATAGTTGTTGAGTAATAATCCTAAATAAACCTTATTCTGATTATGATAATGAACGCAGATTTTCTTATGTTTTTTCTTCATAGGGAATTCTGCGTTTTTAGCGTATAAATAGTCCAATAAAAAACTTAAAACAGGAGTTTATTAATGAAACTTTTTAAGTGTATAGGAACGTTTTTATTAGCTTTATCTTTGCTTGCTCCAATTACAGCACAAGAAAGAGCTCCATGGGAAAACTCTCCTAATCCAGAAATCACAAAGATTGCATTAAGTGATAACGATTCAAGTACAATCATTGTTAATTTTAATTTGGAAACACCAAGAAATAATTCTGGTGCAGATTATGGTGAAGTTGTTATGACATCTCCAGATGGAAGTAAAATTACAGCACAGATTGGAAAAACAAGAAAGGCAGAAAAATCAGTAGAATTCAAACCTACTATGTCCGGAAGCTACAAATTTGTTGCCTATGGTTGTAGAAACGAAGTTGAAAAAAAACATGAATCTTTAGAAGTAATATTTGATTTTACTTTGCCACTTACAAAAACTTCAGTAACAGCCTTGAACTTAGGAAATGGAGAATTAAAAGTTTCATGGAACAAAGTTAATGAAGCAGATTCTTATATCCTTAATTACACTGATTCTACAGGTTCACTCATAAGCCAAAATATAAATAGTGACCTTGAATACACAATAAAAGGACTTACTGCTGGAAATTATTCAGATATTTCAGTAACTGCAGTTAGAGGAGATGAAAAAATTACATCTGATTCTCTACATAAGCTCATAAAAGAAGAAGCTGAAAGAATCTGGCATTTCACATGGTTTGGACAATCTTCAAATGGAGATTTGAACACCATGAAAATGATAGATCCAAATGAGCTTAAATTTTCATTAAACTCTTGTACTTTCAATTCTGAAAATGGAACTATATCAAAAAAAGGTGGTAAGTTCACTTCTTTTCACGATGGTATTTCATATTATTACACTATAATAAATCCTAAAACAGAAAATTTTGAACTTACTGCTACTGTAAAAGTTGACTACATAAACCAATCTCCAGATGGACAGGAAGGTTTTGGTATAATAGCAATGGATTCTTTAGGAGATGACCAATCAAATTCAAAGAATCACTACACAAACAGTGCTGGTATTATTTCATGGAAATATTCAACACACATAAATGGAGCTAAAAAAGAAATAAAAGACGGTCTCGGAGCTCGTTTCGTTACAGGTCTTACTCCAGAAGTAATAAATATGGGAGATGCAGGTATAGCAGAATACGGAGTTAGTACATCAAAAGCTTTCAGCTATGACCAGGCATCAGACGCCATTAAGACAGGCGGTGTATATCGTATTACTTTGAAAAAAGATAATACAGGATACAGAGCTATATTCGCAAAAGAAATTGCAAGCGAAGATACCATTACACAATATACTCTTTATGATGCTGACAATATAAAACTTTGCCAACTTGATAAAGACCACGTATATTTAGGATTTGCAGTAGCTCGTGGTGTAAACGCAACATTTAGCGATATTGTATTAAACATTACAGACCCAAAGAAAGATGCTCCAGCAGAAGAAGAACCTCCTGAATTAGTTCCTCTTACACATGTTGTAAACTCTCCTACAACATACTACAGAACTCGTTATCCATTCGTTTACACAACAAATAGTGATGGTCACATAACAATAAAAAATAAAGACGGGAAAATTTTTGTAAAGAATGCAAAAGTAAAGGCAAATGTTGATTTTAAGAAAAATATTCGCCTTAGCAAGAATATGAATGACCTCTTTGTAGAATTCACTCCAGATGAAAACTACAAACCAGGAAAACATCAGGTAATCGCTCAATATAACAGTACTATAAAAGATTATGAAGAAAGTTATAAAACTGTAACTGATTCTGTTTCTGTAATAGTAAAATCTTATAGAGGCGGAAAGATATATGTATCACCTGATGGAGATGCATTTGGAAAAGGTACAAAAGAAGCACCTCTTGATTTGGATAATGCTACAAAATATGTAAAACCAGGTCAGAAGATTGTTTTAACTGCTGGTACATATAATATGACAACAGGAATTACAATAGAAAGGGGAAATAACGGTACATTCTTCTACAGAAAGCATATAACAACAGAAAAAGGTGAAAGAGCAGTTCTTGATTTTAGTGGAGCAAGAGCTGGTTTCATTAACTGGGGTAATTACTGGATAATTGAAAACATCGATATCACAAAGACTGTTGGAAATGTAAAAGGTATGCAGATTGGCGGTAGTAATAATATAATCCGCAAAGTAAATACATATTCTAATGGCGACACAGGTTTACAGATTTCAGGTGCATCAAGCGATGACAAGAGTAAATGGCCAAGAAAGAATCTTATCTATGGTTGTACATCTTATGATAACTGTGACCCTGCACAAAATAATGCTGATGGCTTTGCAGCAAAACTTACCTGTCGTGAAGGAAATGTATTCCGCTACTGTATCGCTTACTGCAATATCGATGATGGCTGGGATTTATTCAGCAAAATTGAAAGCGGTCCTATAGGACAAGTTATAGTAGACAGATGTATTGCATATAGAAACGGTAGCCGTCTTGATGGCTCAGGAAAAGGAGATGGAAACGGCTTTAAGATGGGTGGAGATGGCATTGCAGTTCCTCATATTCTTCGTAACAGTATAACATTTGAAAACGGAGCAAGCGGAATTACAAGCAATTCTAACCCTGCATTACAGCTTGAAAAAGTAACTTCATTTGGAAATAAGGGAACAAATATTGCCCTCTATGGAAAAGGAACTACTGCACCTAGACAATTTAAAGCTAAAGGAGTTCTCTCAATAAAGGGTGAAGAAGCTGACAATATAAAAGAGCAGCCAGAATTACTTGCTCAGACAACTTATTTCTACAATGGAGCTGAAAGCATGAACAGCGAAAAAGTAAAAGTTGATGAAAGCATATTTAAATCAATAGATACAACTGTTCTTCCTGAAATAACAGCAAAAGGCAAAATTGATATGCATAATCTATTTGTAAAAAATAGTTCTGCACCAAAAGATGCTGGAGCAATTATAAAATAAAAAAATAAACGAGCAGGTTAATGAATTATCCAATTTATATATAATTCATACCTGCTCTTTTTTATTTTAGCTTTGTATTGTAATATCTCTTTCATGCGTGAACTTTGCTTAAAATGTCTTAGACCTAAAGACAATTGTTTTTGTAGTTATATAAAACCTGTAAATTGCAATATAAAATTCATTTTTCTAATGCACCCAAAAGAAATGAAAAGACAAAAAACAGGAACAGGAAGGCTATCTCACTTAGCTTTACCAGATTCAGAAATAATAATGGGCATTGACTTTACTAAGAATGAAAGGGTACAGCAGTTACTAAAAGACCCAAACTACTACCCTGTATTACTTTACCCTGGAGAAGATGCGTGGAATGCTCATAAAGAAGGTTTTGCAGAGGCTATAGGAAAGAAAAAGCTTTTAGTATTTGTAATAGACTCAACATGGGCATGTTCAAGAAAGATGATAAGGTTAAGCACAAATCTTCTTGCACTGCCAAAATTATCCTTTAAAGGCTCTTATCGCTCTATATTCACATTCAAAAGAGAACCTAAAGAATATTGTGTATCTACAATAGAATCATGCTACTATCTTATAAAGGAGCTTCAGGAAACTTCTATAGTTCCAAAAGAAGCTAACCCAGAACCTTTAATGGACGTATTTAAGGCAATGATTAAATTTCAGCTCAAAAAGGAAAATGACAGAGTTGAAGGAAGAATAGCAAGTAGCCATGCAAGTGATTGGAAATACACAAAAACAAGAGAAATACCAGACTTTGATTAAATAAAAAAGCATTTCAAGAAAACTTATAAACATCTTCCTTGAAATGCTAAAAATTAATGCTTTCTACTCATTGACTTCAGACTTCATAGGGAAAGTTCCCTTTGGAGTATAATCGCCAGCAAGAGCTGCAAACAAAGCCTTAAAAGTAAAATCAGAATCACTATAGCCTAAAAGAATAGTATCTGCCCAATCTTCCATATCAATAGCAGGAAATGGA
>JAILNT010000099.1 GCA_024691265.1 Treponema sp.
TTGCTTATATCAGATTTGCATCAGTATATAAGCATTTTGAAAATCTTGACGAATTCATTACAGAAATAAAAAATGCTGAAAATAATAGAGCTGGAAAAAATATTATAGAGCAAAATACAGAAGAAAATTAATAATAAACTAATATCTATATAGCTTGTTTATTGAATTTTCTTACATAATCAACAAACTCATCTATTAACAAAGGCTTAGAAAAATAATAGCCTTGAACAAGATTTGCCCCGGAACCAAGGACAAAGTCAAGCTGCTCTTGATTTTCAACACCTTCCTGAATGACATTGTTTCCAAGATTTCTAAACATTCGTATTGTAGAATCAAGTAATATTTTTGTATGCAAATCATTTTCAGACTTCCACAAAATACTTGCGTCCATCTTTATATTTCTATAATGAGCAGACATTACATTTGTAATATTTGAATAGGCAGTACCGTAATCATCAAGAGAAAATGAAAAACCAACCTCCCTTAAATGCTCCATAATATTAGCAAAATCATTAACACCAGCAATAGAAGAACTTTCCGTAATCTCAAGATTAATCATATCTGCTCTAATATGATAGTTATCAACAATATTTTTATAGCGTTCTACTAAATCCTTAGACATAAGCTGATATAAAGAAAGATTTACTTCAACATATTCAATACCAAGCTTTTTAAAATGTCCGGCACTTATATCACGACAAACTTTCTCAAAAACAATATCGCCTATAGAAACTATAGTGCCATTTTGCTCTGCAATCGAAATAAAATCCGCAGGGCTTATAAAACCACCTTCTGGGTCATTAAGCCGGCATAAAGCTTCACAAGAAACTATTTTATTCTGCTCTTTTCCCCATATAGGCTGATAATAAACATCAAAGCTTTTATCTTGAACAGCATTATGAACAATAGCTTCTATTCTTACATTCTTCTTCAAAAATTTAAGATTATCTGTCCTTAACACATTTATCTGCTTTGTAACAGATTTAGGCTTGTACTCTGCCAGTTGAAAATGAAGCTTAGGAGTATCAACATCTTCAGGAACATGGGCTACAGAAATCAAAGTATGTAATTCAACGAGGAAATCATCTATATACATAGTTTGCTCCATATACGCAGACACCGCAGCAACAATATCCTCAACATTCTTTCTTGTAGGAACAATTATTATAAAAGTTTCATTATCATAACGATAGATTTCATCACCGGAAGCAATCTTATCTAAACTTTCTGTTATACTCCAAACCATATAATTCAAAGCTTCTTCCGACATTAAATGTGCATAATAAGACAGATTTAAAAGACGAATATTAACAACAGTGTACTTATAGTTATAAGTTCTGTATAAATTTATATTTATCCTATAAGCAGATTGATTCGGTAATTTTGTAACTTTATCAATAAGACCGTCATTACAATCTATTACAATGATAAGACCTAATAAAGCTAAAGTGTCAAAAATACATTCTATTTGTAAATCTTCCATTACACATTGCAAAATCACACCGAAAGCAATCATAATCAAAAATATCTGATAACCGCTTAAATATTCATTATCAAGAATCTTCCATGACTTTATAAAAGATATAACAGCATGAACAAAATAAATTGCTGCAACAAGATATAAATAAAAAAGGAAAGGTCCGCGATGATAAATCCCCTGTTCATCATAATAAAAAATAAGATGAAAAAATGGAGTTAATAAAACTAAAAGTTCACCTATGGCAACAGGAAGCCAGAAAATCACATAATACATTCTGCTTCTGTTCTTTGCAGCTCCATTTATACGCAAAAGATATAAGGCAAGTAAAGGTGTTAAAAAAGTATGCAGGGAAAAATAAAAAAAAGACTCCGTTTTATTCACCAGGGCAAGATTAGGAGCATTTATATTTATCAAATAAGCTTGAATAACACTTGCGGCACTAGTAAGAAAAAGGTTTATTAAAAGAAATGTAACTATTTTATGCTCTATAGATTTTCTATAATCTCTAAAAGGTCTGTATATCAAAAATCCTAAATTAAGTATTGCAGATGCTAAATAAAGGCCAGCATTCAAATCCATTTTTATTCCCCTCCAGAATAAAAAGCAAAAAGGCTTTATATTAAAAAAACATTAAGAAATACACTTTAATTATATAAAGCAAATAGCACATTTTCAAATAATAAACATGCTATGAAAAAATAGTTTTATTTTCCAGCTAAAGCATGCAGTAATTTCTTAAAAAATAATTCATCAGAAAGACGAAAAGAACACCAATATGTTAAAAGAGCTTCTTCATCTAAAACAGGAATTGCAAGTCTATCTTCAGGATAAGTATATCTTTCCATAAGAAAACTAGTAATAAAAGTTGCAAAAGAAGAATCTTCCATAATCTCTGTAAAATCATACAGTTCATTATGGTCAATTATATGTGAATCTGGCAACATTTTATAAGGAAGGTCATACCAAAAGCCTTTTTGAGGCAATGATAAAACAGTCTGCCCATTTAATTCTTTAAAATAGATACCAGATTTTTCAAAATTAAAGGCATTTTCTTTTGGAACAGTGACATAAAGCCTTTCTTCCCCATATTTAAAAGTAATAATTCCTTCTTCAAATACAGCTTTTGAAGTAACTATAAGTCTATACTTATCATTTTTTAATCCTGAAATAAGAGCGGGCTCATTATTTAATATTTCATAAGAACTTGTAATATTTGGATATAAGGCTTCTATAAAGTTAATTATATTACGAGTTAAAGGGAGAGGAGAAATCGAAGCTATTTTTATAATTTTTCTAGATTCATCAAAAGCCTTAATTTTTTTTACAATTTCATCACTTTCTTTAACCCATGATGAAAAAAGTTTTTCGGCAAAACGACCTGTTTCATTCAATTCTATACGATTTTTATATCTATCAAATAAAGATACTCCAAGCTCGCTTTCAAATCTTTTAATAAACTTACTTAATCCGGGCTCTGTAATATTTAACTCATCAGAAGCTTTTAGCATAGTCCCGCATTCAATCAATTTCAAAAATTGTTTTACCTGAAAAACTTCAAACAAAAAAATCTCCTGTACTGTAACTTATAGTTATAATATTGAAAAAAAATATCATTGTACATTGATTTTGTCCATGCAATAAAATAAAGCGTTATCTATTTTGGAGGAAACAATTTATGAATATGCTAACAAAACATATTGCTGCATGTGCACTTCTTACAACAAGTATTTTTATGTCTTGTAAAAAAGAAAGTGCAAACACTTTTAATGCTGGAACTTATTCAAGTACAGAAAAAGGAATTAATGGAAATATAACAGTATCTGTAAAATTCAGTAATTCTTCAATTGAAAATATAGATATAGATTCAAATGAAACTGAAAACATAGGAAAAGTTGCAATGGAAAAACTTGCTAAACAAGTTGTCCAAACACAAAGTCTTGCAATAGATACAGTTTCAGGAGCAACTATAAGCACAACTGCATTTATAAAAGCCCTTGAAAACAATGTAAAACAAGCAGGTGCAAATCCAAAAGACTTAAAAAATAAAGTTGCAGTACAAAAAGCTACAGATGAATCTATTGATACTCAGATTGTAGTAATAGGCGGAGGAGCAGCCGGAACAGCAGCAGCACTAAAAGCAAGTCAAAACGGAGCAAAAGTTGTTCTTCTTGAAATGACAGCAGCTCCAGCAGGACAAGCTACAATGGCAGGAGGAATGTTTGCAAATAATTCATCTCAGCAAATAGAAAAAGGTCAAGTTACAAGTGATGAATGGCTTTATAAGCAATTCACAGAAACTGCAAACTATAAAACAAATGGCTCTCTATTATCTAAAATCATAAAGAATTCTGGAAAGACTGTTGATTGGTTAATTGAAAATGGTTGCCGTCTTACTCTTGTACATGCAGGAACAGGAGGATATGTAGAACATCATTACAGTCAGCCTACAGACACTCTTCACGGTTATGTTGACGGAGGAGTAAAAGCCCTGGAAGCATTGCATAATTCAATTGTAAAAAATGGCGGAAAAGTTCTTTATAATACAAAAGCGGAAAAGCTTATAATTGAAAATGGAATTATAAAGGGCGTTAAAGCAACAAAAGAAGATGGTGGAATTCTTACAGTAAATGCAAATGCTGTAATTCTTGCTACAGGCGGATTCGGAGGAAATGCAGAAAAGGTAGCTGAAATATTTGGAGAAAATTACGGAACAAGCCGTATTGGAACAAATATAGGAACTGGTATTGATATGGCTATTTCTGCCGGAGCTGATGCAAATTACAAAGATTCAATCATGATGCATTATGGAGTTAGTAGAGGCACAAGCTGGGGGTCTGTATTAAATTATGCACTTATGACACCTTGGTTAATGGTTGATGTAGACGGAAATCGTTTTGTAAATGAAGAAGATGTAGTATTTGAACCTATAAAAACAGCAAACGCTGTAAATGCACAGGCAGAACACACTGCCTATGAAATCTTTGACCAAACATTAATCGATACTGTAAAAGAAAAAGGAGTTTCAGGTATTGTAGACCTTTATCCAGAACCTCTCACATCTGACCCTACTTGTTATATTGAAGTAGGACATGAAGTAAATAGTGCAAAAAGTGCTCAAAAAGCACATACTCCTTCTGATATAACAAACGAGCTTGAAAAACTCATTAACGATGGAAAAATCATAAAAGCTTCAAGTGTAAAAGAACTTGCAGAAAAGCTAAACATGTCAAAATTAGAAGCAACTATAGAGCATTACAATAATCTTTGTAGTAATGGAAAAGACACAGATATGTTTAAGAGTCCAAAATATTTAGACAAGCTTGAAGGAACTTTATATGCTGCAAAATTAACACCAGCTCCATTTCTTGGAACACTTGGAGGAATAAGAATAAACGACTCTTGTGAAGTACTTGATAAGCATGGAAAAGCAATAAAAGGACTTTATGCTGCAGGAGCTGAAACAAGCGGAGTTTATGGCAACAGCTATATTTATTTTGAAGGTGGAACTTTAGGCTATGCATACGGTTCAGGTTCTATAGCCGGCGAAGAAGCATCAAAAGCTATAAAATAATATTTTATAATCTTTAATCATAAAGAGGGAACAGTTCAACAAACTGTTTCCCTTTTTTTATTACATACAAGACAGAAAGATAATTTGACTGTTTTTTCCTGTTATATCAATACATTTTGCAAATTCTTCAGTGTGGTACAAGAGAAGATTCTTAATGCCAAGTGTCTCAGCTTTTTCACAGGCGTCTTTTACATTAGAGTGATGCTTCTCATATGGATCAAAAATCTCTGATTCAGAATAAAGGCAGAAAGCTTCATGTAAAAGCGTTTCCTGTTCCAAGCATTGTAATATTCATATATCAGCCCTCTTTTGAACATGGAAAAAGAAGTTCCAGAAACTGAATTCCTTTTTCCACCCATATTGATTCCTTCCATACAGAATTTACAGTAACAGATTGTAACTTCCAATTTATCACAAAACTTAATTTTTATGTATATTTTGACTAACTGACACTCTCCCCCATTTCCGCTATAATATTCCTTGAAGATGGGCAATCTTTTTCTAAGGAGTCGTCAATGTTCAATTACATCTGGCCGCTTTTAATCATTATTTTTTCAAACACACTCTATCAGATTTGTGCAAAGGGAATCCCTGAGCAAATGAACACCTATGCTAGCATGACAATCACTTATGCTGTGGCAACACTTTTTTCGGCCCTGGCCTTCTTTGTCACCTCCAAAGGCGGAAACATTCTCAAAGAGTTTTCCCACACAAACTGGGCTACAATCATTCTTGGAATCGTAATTACGGGACTTGAAGTAGGCTTCATTTTTGCTTACAAAGCCGGCTGGAAAGTTAGTACTCTGGCTACAGTTTCAAATGCGGCGCTGGCAGTCATTCTGATTTTTGTAGGCCTTATCGGCTATCATGAAGTAATCAGCTGGAGTAAAGTTCTTGGAGTTGCAATTTGCCTTGTTGGCTTGTATTTTATAAACAGAAAGTAAGAGGTGATTGTATGTTTCGACCAATGAGAAGATTCAAACATCAGATTACAAAGGTAAAACAATGAACAGCAAAATCATAGCCATCATATACGCTATTGCAGCAGCAGCCTTTTACGCACTTAATGTTCCATGCTCAAAAATTCTTCTTTCAGAACTTTCACCTGTTTTTCTAGCTGGTCTTTTGTACATTGGTGCGGGGTTCGGCGTAGGATTTATGTATCTGTTCAATTTCAAAAAAGAAGAAAAAACACAAAGGCTGAACAAAAGCGATTTGCCCTACACTGTCGCAATGGTGGTTCTGGATATAATCGCACCAATTCTGCTTATGCTGGGCGTAAAATACGGCACTTCTGGGAACGCTTCTCTTTTGGGGAATTTTGAGATTGTTGCAACGACGCTGATAGCTATGTTGATTTTCAGAGAAAAAGTTACTTGGCGGCTCTGGCTTGCTATTTTTTTTATCACGGCTTCAAGTATAATCCTCACTTTTGAAAGCAAAGACGGTATGAGTTTTTCAACAGGTTCTCTTTTTGTGCTTGGTGCG
>JAILNT010000173.1 GCA_024691265.1 Treponema sp.
TTTTTTATTGCTATATCTACCGAAACTAATAAAGTATTTTTTAAACAATAACTATCATCTATTAAATCACTAGGCAATATAGCTATCGTATATTTTTGATTATCCGCTAAAGAATGCGCTTTTATATAGACTTTTTCTTCTAATACACCACACTTGCTTGTTTCTTTTCCATGACGTATAAGAAAACGCCAATAAACTCCATATATTTTCGACTGATAATTAGTACACAACAAAAACGCCTTAATATAACATTTTTCGGCATATGTATACTCTTCTCTATGCTCATAGATTCCGCCAACAAGCATAAACATATCAGATGTGCCAATATTAAGCGCAGCTTGAATAACTTCATCAGAAACTTCTCTATGGAGTGAGATAGAAAAACTCATGATATTAGCCATTAATGCCTGATCTCCAGGATAATCCCGAACTAGAGAGTTTAACAAATAAACTCCCTCAACAACTTTACCATTTTGAAGCATCGCATACGCTTTGATACGCTTTAAATCAGGATTGATTATTTTCTTAATCTCTAATGCTTCAACAATCTGGATACAAGTAGAAAACTTTTTCTTTTCGTACATAATATAGGCGATTGATATGTCTGTCTGCACTCTTAAGTACATTAATTTTCCTTCTATCCAAAGCCCTTCTAATTTTTCAACATCATCTGATTCATCTAAAGAAAATACCTTTTCTACCCAATATTCGGCATATGAACTATACTTTTCTTCAAATTCACGGACTAAGAATGATGCCTTATCTATTTTTCCATCCTGACGCAAAAGCTCTATATAAGTGATAAAAACATCTACATTTTCTAAGCTTTCTTTTCCCCACGATTCGACTATAGAAATTGTATGTTCACTCCCTATAGCAGTAAAATAGTGACTTAGTACTCTCGAATCATGTTTATTATCCCAATATGTCCTTATTTCATTTTCGGAAATAAGTTCAGCATCTATTCTTGCCACAATAATCTGATCTTGTATCAAAGTTTGAACTTCTCTCGGTATCTGATTAATGATACTAACAACTTTAGAAGAATCCAATACTGTCCACGACCGAAGTACAATAGTCCAGTACATTTTCTGAATATCGGCGGCCATCAATGAATAGATTGTACGTTTATCCCATATTTCATCAATAAAGCTTTGACATATTGCCTTAAAACTTGCTTCTGAATCACAGCTAGCAATATTCTCTTTATATTTCATCTCGTATTTCAGTAACAAAAGAAGATAATTACTTTCTTGTTTCAATAATTCATCAATTATAGTCCATGTACCTAAATAGTTTCTTTTTGAAAGACTAATAGCTTGAAGCTCAGTTAACAGACTTTTTTCGTTAGGAAAATCTTTACAGAATGATATTCCACAACAATCAACGCCTTTATCTTTAGTTTTTGTAACATCTAGTAGCCAGCTATCATCAAGACTCAGTTTCGTCACTAATTCTAGTAACTCACCTTCAGTATTAAATTCATTGACATTAATTTTTTCATTACGAAAATACCTAAATGCAACAACTCTTCGTATAGCGTCATTTCGAATCACAACAGATTGAATATCATTTATCGAAAATCCTTTGTCATATTTATCCCCTCCTAAGAATGCTATTTTAAATATTAGAGATAACCAAATCTCCAAATCTTGATTTCTTCTTTCTAAAAGAGGAAAAACACTCTCAAGAAGTGAAAAGTTCCCATGCTGGTATTCTTTTCGTAACGAAGCAAAAATATCCAGCGCATCTTTCGTAGAAATTCGACCTTGCTCATTTTTCAGTTTAGAAATAATATCATTTTTTGCATCATCTACTTTATCACCCATTTTTTCAGCATTTCTATCACTCGCTTGAATTATTTGTTTGGAATCCTCAGTCAATATTTTTTCTCTATATTCCCTAAAAAATCCTAATATCTTTACTAAAAAGTCTTTTAGAATGCTTCTATCTAATGGCTGTACTTGTTCTCCAATACAATTCTCTATAAAATTGATTTCTTTTTCTATATATTTATCATCTGAAAGATGTGCATGAGTTTCTCCTGTATAATTGAAAATTCTTAAAATAATATTATGATTTTCTAATACTCCAATAAAGGAACCACTTGTTAAAATAGTTCCATCATATCGAGCAAAGTATTCCTTACACCACTTTTCAATTTTCTTTCGAAATCTTTTTTCTCTCTGTTTTTGAAATAAAGTCTTTCCCGCGAATAAAGCACCCTCATCCAAACATAACGTAAGCAAGTGTTTAACTATACCTGCAGCTTTAATCCAATCCAATTGTTCCCCTCCTATCAAATATGCAAAATAGATAATATTATTAATCACAAATCACCATTTGCTTTACAGTTTTTAATTTTCGATAGTATTAATGCTTACCTCCGACATCTATCACAAGTAATATTATTCTGTAAAATAGCCTACTTAAAAGTATATCATTTCACCGATTTCATTCAACGGAATCTAGTTATAATTTACATTATGAGAAGTTCCAGGATGGGACAGTAAAATGTATTGAGGAGGAGATACCTTTTGAGGTACCAGAAGGATGGGAATTGGCAAGACTTCAAAATATTATTTCCTTAGGCTCAGGAAAATCTATAAAGGTAAGACAATTGGAAGAAGGTGGTAAATATCCGGTATATGGTGGAAATGGCATTAACGGATATTATAACGACTATAACGTCAATTCTGATACCATTATTATCGGACGAGTAGGCTTTTATTGTGGTAGTATTTATCTTACGTCGGAAAATGCATGGGTTACTGATAATGCTTTAATAGTTTCAATAAAATCAAATGTATTTATTCAAGGCTTTTTTGCAGAAATACTACGTTATTTGAATTTAGGGAAAACATCCTCTTCAACGGCTCAACCAGTTGTGTCTGGTAAAGGAATTTTGCCTTTAATCGTTCCTATTCCCCCAAAAACTGAACAAAAAAGAGTTTTAGAAAAGTACTATGAAATTGTTCGTTTAGTTGATAACCTGGAAGAAAGCAAAAAAGATTTAACAAGTATTTTAAACACTGTAAGAACTAAAATTCTTGACCTTGCTATAAGGGGTAAACTTGCTCCCCAAGATTCTAATGACGAACCAGCATCTATCTTGTTAGAACGCATCAGAGCTGAGAAAGAGGAACTGATAAAACAAGGCAAACTTAAGCGTGATAA
>JAILNT010000262.1 GCA_024691265.1 Treponema sp.
TGTAAATGCAGACGACCGCCACGATAAAAACACAGGACTTACGAAAGAAGATGTTGCCATCACAGAAGATTTTTATCAGCTCAAAAAGGATGGTGAATAAATGCTCTGTGACAAAATAGAAAATCAGAAAGAAATTTTAGACGAAGAAAGTTTTGCTATCCCTGAATATATTACAAATAATCTCCGCTACCCTCTTTATGACTGGCAGCGTGTTGCTTTAGAAAACTTTTTGATTAATGAACGTTTGCGACAGAAAAAAATATCAAAAGGCGAAAATCTTCCTCCGAATCATCTTATGTTCAATATGGCTACTGGAAGCGGAAAAACTCTCGTCATGGCAGCCCTCATTTTGTATTACTACAAGCAGGGCTACAGGAATTTTATTTTCTTTGTAAATCAGAACGCAATTCTCGGAAAGACACAGGCAAATTTTATCGACAATACTCACAATAAATATCTATTTTCCGAAAACATTGTTATTGACGGCGTGCGTGTAAATATCCGCGAGGTTGAACTGTTCTCTGACTCTTGCAACGACATTCAAATCAAATTCACGACAATTCAAAAACTACACAATGACATTTATAAAGAAGGCGAAAATGCCCTGCTGCTTTCAGACTTGCAAAAGCGTGATGTAGTTTTATTCGGCGATGAAGCCCATCACTTGAACGCTTCAACATCAAAAAAGAAATCAGCTACTAACGAACTGACAGATGACATTTCATTTATTGGAGAGCTGAAAGACAGTGCAAAAGCTGAAGATATAGAGAGGTCCTGGGAACACACTGTAAGGCATTGTATTCTCGAAAAAGACGGAAAATCAAATGGCTTAAACAAAAATGTGCTTCTTGAATTTACTGCCACAATTCCAAATACAGATGAAGTCAAGGAAAAATATGAAGATAAAATCATTTCAAAGTTTGAGCTGAAAGATTTTGTTGAGGCAGGTTGTACAAAACATATCCGCCTTGTGCGAAGCAACCTTGAATTGTGCGAGCGTATTTTACAGGCTCTACTTTTGAACTGGTATCGTTATGCAATTGCAACAAAATATGGAATCTCTAATTTCAAGCCAGTGATTTTGTTTAGAAGCAAAACGATTGAAGAATCTAAAGAGGATTATCAGAAGTTTTTGGAGCTGTGCAAAAATGTAAAAGCCGAAGATTTTGATTTTGCAAAAAAATTATCAAAAATCAAATCAGATGAAAACGCCCCGTACAATCTTGACGGTCGCATTTTTGAGCGGATTGCTATTTATCTAAATGAAAATGACATTTCATTTGAAACTGTTGCTCAGTATATCCGTGAAAATTTCAAGGAACGAAACCTCATCATCACAAACAGCAAGGACGGAACTAAAACAAAGGAAAGAACCACATCTGAACAGGATAGACTTCTGAATAGCCTTGAAGATTCAAATAATCATATACGTGCAATCTTTACGGTACAGCGTCTTACAGAAGGTTGGGATGTTCTAAATCTTTACGATATTGTCCGCCTTTATGAAGGCCGCGACATGGATTTTCACAGCAAAAAAGCCGGAAGCAGCACAACAAGCGAAGTGCAGTTGATTGGACGAGGCGTGCGTTATTATCCTTTTGCCTATAAAGACAAGGTTAAAAACCGCCGCAAGTTTGATGATGACTTGCAGAATGAAATGCGAGTGCTGGAAGAATTTTATTTTCACTCCGATGAAGACCTCAAGTATATTTCTGAACTTTCAACAGAACTTAAAAATAAGGGACTCATTCAAGAAAAGAGAACACAGAAAGTTTTCCGAGTTAAAGATAGCAAGAGAGAAGAACTTAAAGGCATGTATCTTTTTGTGAATGAACAGAAAGTTAATCCTAACCGACGCTTGAAAACTCTTCCTGAAGATTTTGAAAAACTCCCTGCATTCGAATCTAAAATTCTTACGAACATTTATTCAGAAGTACAGTCCGTGGATTTTTCCCAAAAAGAAGATGAACGCTATAATGTAGAATCTGGAGTTTTGACCACAACAACAAAGTCTTTTTCAGAAATTCCGCTTCATATAAGGCAAAAGGCATTTCACAGACTAAATACAAATCCTCAAAGCTATTTTTGTTTTGAAAATTTACAGAAGCGTTTTTCCGTAGAAAGTGCAGAGGATTTTTTTGCTTTCATAAAGGATGTAAAAATCTCTATTACAAGCAATTCAAAATTTGATGATATTCCAAACAAAAAACTCTTGTCCTTGTGCGAAGATTTCCTTGTTAATCACATTCAAAAGGAACTTGAAAGTTACGATAAGCCTTTTATTGGCACAGACTTTCATCTCGTCAAATTTTCAGACCTTTTCACTTTGGACGAAGAGAAAGGAAAAATCAGCTTTACAAAAGAGAAAATGATTTTAATGGATGATTCAAATTCAGAAACTCAGGAAAACAAAAGTCTTGAAGCTGAACTAAAAAATACAGAATGGTATATGCTCGATTCTTTCTGGGGAACAAATGAAGAAAGAAAACTGATAGAATTTATAAAAGGGCATGAAGGTGACCTAAGTAAAAAGTATGATTCGTTTCAGCTGTTACGAAATGAGGAAGTCTACAAGATTTTTGATTTTGACAGCGGACGAGGATTTCAGCCAGATTTTCTTTTGCTTCTGCATGGAAAACAAGATGAGCAAAACACTTACTATCAAGTTTTCATAGAACCAAAAGGAAAACATCTTGCAGGAGAAGACAATGACGGCTGGAAAGAAAAATTTCTTAAAGAAATCAGTAAACGATATGGAATAGAACATATCGTAATGGAAAAAGAAAACGGTTACATTCTGATAGGGCTTCCATTCTTTAATGACGAGGACAAAACGATAAAGGAAAATTTTGCAGAATCATTTCAGAAAATAGTATAAGCATTAAAAAATACAATATGCTTTTCCCCTACGGATATTATGTATTCGGAAAAGGAAAAAACTATCAGCACATATATTTTGCCTGAAAGCTTTTTGATAAGCTCTCTAGTAGATATATTTTCTGTACTAGAGAGCAGTTTCTCTCACCTTCTGTGAAAAAGCTTCAAGAGTAAAACTGCAATCACAAAAATCACGATTGAAGCTACTGCCCTAGCCGTCTTATAATCTTTTGCCTTTGTTTTCGCTCTTTCCTCGTCGTCATTACCGTCCGCTTCAATCGGCTTTGTAACAGAATCCCAGTACGCTTGCCAATATGCCATATCAAGCTCGCGTAAATCAAAATCATCGCCGTTTTTAATTTGCTCAAGGGATTTTTCTATCGCCTTGTCGATATCGGATAGTTCTGCGATTAATGCCGTGTTTTGTTCTTCAAGCTTGCCTTCTTCCATCTCATAGATTTCTGCACACTCAAGGTGAATATATTGCTGCTTGCCATTCCGCAAATATTCAAGCACTTGTTCTATTTTCGTCTTGTACTTTTGCGGAAGTTTGCTGAAATAACTCTCTAGTTTTTTAAGACCTTCAGCAAAATCCGCCGTAATTGCAATTTTTTCTTTGTCACCAAAGAGAATCGACTGTGTTGCTTTAGGATTTACACTTACCAAAATACGATAGATAAGCGGAATATTCGCCTCGCTTTCAGACAATGCCACAATATTTACGCCGTCTTCGTCAGGAAGTGCGTCTAGTAAATAAAGATAACTTCTGTTCATTTTTCTCTAGTCCTCGTCATACGGCTCTACGGGAATCATCACCCATTCGCCAATTCCGTTATTTTTCGCACCTTCAACCCATGCCTTACACACATTATCGCAGAGTGCAATATGTTCTTCTACTTCAATTTTCGGCATTTCTGCCTCTTTTTTGCTGCCGTAAGAGCTTTTCCTAATGCGTTTCCCATTTTTTCTTCTCCTTGTAGTGCTTTAATTCCGCTTAGCAACCGCAGATGGTGAAACTTTTTTCAGCTTTTGACTTTTAATCATTCTTCAAAATCAAAAATAGGCATATCATCTGGAAGAAAAATCAAGAATTTTTGATACTTTTCTATCCATTCTCCACTATCAACCCACATAGGAGAGGTAAGTAAAACATAAAACCATTTTCCTGATTTATTATCTTGCACATCATTTTTAAGAAGTTCTAAAACTGTTACTTTCATTCCTCCTTCATGATTTAGAGTCCTATATTTTACTTCTGAAAAATAATCTTTTTCTGTTCGTAAATCTATCACTCCCATTATTCTAAAGGATGATAGTTCTTTTATTCTTGAATGTTCTATCGATGTATTTCCATAAATATAAAGGACAAATGAAAGAAAATTAAAAACTATAAGCAACAAGAATTTTTTCATACTTTTTAAGCCTTGTGACTTAGTACGGGGCTTCTAATAAAAACTATTTGTATCTTAGAGAGGCTAAAATATTGTCAGCTCGCAAAAAATACCTACTTTTTTTCTTAGCTTTATTTAGCCCCGCATATAATTTATGGCAAGCTTATTTTTTTATTTCAAAAGTGACCACAACATTCTTTTTTGAAGATAAGATTCCTGGAGCAACTACAAATCCAGAAGAACTATTCAATTGCTTTGACATTGTTTCATATTCATAAGAATTATAATAGTTACCATAGTAGTTATATGAAGGTTCATCTACGTCGGAGATATAAAGAACATCTCCGATTTTTACATTCATTCTTGCTGCCATTTTCTCTGCTGCAGCTTTTGCATCATCTAATGCTAAAAGATTTGCTTCACTTTCGTATTCACTTTTCTTTGAATGGCTATATTTGAAATCTCCTAAAGAATACACTTGTAAAGCTAATATTTCTCCTGTAAATTCTTCTATTTTTTGTAATTCTCTAAAAGTGATTTGAATTGATTGTTCAGAACGGAAACCAACAAAAATATTTTTACCATTTTGATATTCATATTCTTTTCCTGATTGAGCGAAACTTGTCTTTATATCTTCATCAGCAATAGAATATTTATCGCATAATTCTAATAGCTTCTTACTTGTTGCATTTGTATTTGCAATAGCGTCTTTTAAGGCAGGTTTTACATCCTTTAGTTTTACCGTCATTGTAACAATATCAGGAATATAAGTTACCTCTCCATTTCCATATACTTTAATTACCTTTGCCTTACTATTTGAGCATGAGGTAATAGAAAATAATGCCAAAAATAAAAGCATACCCACTAAATTCTTTTTCCACATAGTTTTCTCCTTTTTCATCTCTTAAAGAAAATTACATTTTATTTTCTATAATAATAAGTAAAAATACCAATTACAACCCAAATATAAATAGAAAGACTTATTCCTGCATTTTTTTTGCATCATGAACTAAGCCATTTTGATAAAAATCATAGCCTATTGAAGCAAAGTAATTGCAAAGATAATCCCATTCTGAACCTGTATGACTGCTAGATGAAATGCCATTTTGTAATAATGCAGCATGACAAAGCTCATGAAGAATAAGGTTGTGTTATTTCGAAGAATTTTTTTTATATATTAAAGCTTTCTTATCCTTTTATAAAAAAATAAAATTGTAATAGCAGAAATTGCGTGATAGAATTTTTACTAGAATAAGGACTTACAATCTTTTAATCAAGCGGAGGGGAAAATGAGAACTGTTTCAGGAACTGCCACTACTCCATTTGGAATATGTGGTTTTGGATATGTTGATGAAGGGCTTCCTAAAGAACAGGCTCTAAAGAAACTCAAACTTGAAATGGAAAATAATCTTGCTTTACGAATGTTTTTATCTCAGATGCCTGTAGAAAAACGCAAAGCTTTTGTAAAGAATATGATAGATGCAATTATGGGAAATGATAATCAGAACACAAAAGCTTGTATATCTGATTCATCAAAGAAAAAATTGCAATAATTGTGGACTTATAAAGCTTATCCACAAACAATAGCCCAATTTCTGAAAAATATTTTATATCCTCCTTCATTCCATAATTGGATAAATTCTTTGTAGCTGTAATATCTGTTACCTTCTAAGCAATTATTATCGATAATTGTTTTTCGCTGATTCTCTGGATTTTTTTCTTGCATAGAATCATATAGCATAAAACCATTTTCATCATATCCAAGAACAGTAACATAATGAAGAACATGATGTATTTTTATTAGGCAAATAACAGGCTTGCCTTGAAAGACTGTTTCTTTTAGCCAATCGATTTTATCTTCATCAGATTTATGTTTTAACACATATTCTTTAATTTTTATTCCATTTTCATGTAATTGATTCACAACACCCTGTGGAAATGTAAGATTTTTATAAATACGCCATTTCATCTCTTTTGCAAGAATTTCAGGTTCTTTATTTTCCTGTTGCAGAATGTTTATAACTGCCATAACTGAATAAGGACCACAATTATTCATTGTCTGCCGATAAAAAAGATTTCTATCCATTTTCAAATAATATTTATCACCAAAAATTTTGTCAGGTTTTGGTATAAAAGAAGGAATTCCTCTTCCAAAACATAATAGAAGCAGTGAAAAAACAAATAAAATTAACAAGATATATATTAATAATTTTTTTATCTTCTGCATTTTACACTCTTTATACATAAAATTTACTGTTTAAGTATAATAATACCATCTTAAAAAAGTTTCATAGAAATGGTAAATCTTCAATTATTATTATATCATAATATGTGTA